>NZ_JBEYEI010000017.1:0-223885 GCF_040633895.1 Streptomyces sp. NPDC007863 | reverse complement strand
ACGCTCGCGATCCCGGCATCCCGGCAGGCACGGGCGACACGAACAGCGATTTCGCCACGGTTGGCGATGAGCACCTTGCGCACGATGGCTCCCTCAGCTCTCTTAGAGCCACAAGCCTCCTAGGAGCCCCATATCCGCTTCAATGGACCGCCCTCCAGAAATGGGACCGGATCGGCAAGAGAGCGCAACACTTCCCCACCGAGGACAGGGGAACGTCAAATCCTCGTCAAACGCGGAAAAAGAATCCGCGCAGGCCGAATTCCTCGCGGAAGCCGGCCTGCGCGGACGGGGGCGGTGCGGACTCAGTAGCGGTAGTGCTCCGGCTTGTACGGGCCGTCGATCCCGACGCCGATGTAGGAGGCCTGCTCCGGGCGGAGGGTCGTCAGCTTGACGCCGAGCGCGTCGAGGTGGAGGCGGGCGACCTTCTCGTCCAGGTGCTTCGGCAGCGTGTACACGTCCGTCGGGTACTCCTCCGGCTTCGTGAACAGCTCGATCTGGGCCAGGGTCTGGTCCGCGAAGGAGTTCGACATCACGAAGGACGGGTGACCGGTGGCGTTGCCCAGGTTCAGCAGACGGCCCTCCGACAGGACGATGACGACCTTGCCGTCCTCGAACGTCCAGGTGTGGACCTGCGGCTTGACCTCGTCCTTCACGACGCCCGGGATCTTCGCCAGGCCGGCCATGTCGATCTCGTTGTCGAAGTGGCCGATGTTGCCGACGATCGCCTGGTGCTTCATGCGGGCGATGTCGGACGCCATGATGATGTCCTTGTTGCCCGTCGTGGTGATGAAGATGTCCGCCGTCTCCACGACCTCGTCCAGCGTCGTGACCTGGTAGCCGTCCATCGCCGCCTGCAGCGCGCAGATCGGGTCGATCTCCGTGACGATGACACGGGCACCCTGGCCCCGCAGCGACTCGGCGCAGCCCTTGCCGACGTCGCCGTAGCCGCAGACCACGGCCGTCTTGCCGCCGATGAGGACGTCCGTGGCGCGGTTGATGCCGTCGATGAGCGAGTGGCGGCAGCCGTACTTGTTGTCGAACTTCGACTTCGTCACGGCGTCGTTCACGTTGATCGCCGGGAAGAGCAGGACGCCGTCCCGGTGCATCTCGTACAGGCGGTGGACACCGGTGGTGGTCTCCTCCGTGACGCCCCGGATGCCGGCGGCGAGCGCCGGCCAGTCCAGCGGGCTGTTCTCCAACAGGGCGCGCACGACGGCGAGTTCCTCGTTCTCCGCCTCCGGCAGCGCGCCGGTCTTGCGGTACTCGACGCCCTTGTGGACGAGGAGCGTGGCGTCACCGCCGTCGTCGAGGATCATGTTCGGGCCGTCGCCGCCGGGCCAGGTGAGGGCCTGCTCGGTGCACCACCAGTACTCCTCCAGGGTCTCGCCCTTCCAGGCGAAGACCGGGATCCCGGCGGCGGCGATCGCGGCGGCCGCGTGGTCCTGGGTGGAGTAGATGTTGCAGGACACCCAGCGGACCTCGGCGCCGAGGGCGACGAGCGTCTCGATGAGGACGGCGGTCTGCACGGTCATGTGCAGGGAGCCGGTGATGCGGGCGCCGGCGAGGGGCTGGGCCTCCGCGTACTCGCGGCGGATGGCCATCAGACCGGGCATCTCGTGCTCGGCGAGGGTGATCTCCTTGCGGCCGAAGGTGGCCAGGGACAGGTCGGCGACCTTGAAGTCGGTGAAGTCAGCGGGCGGCTGCGAGGACATGCGGTGTGCTCCTAGGGTTCGTTGCGGTGGAGTTCAGGACGTTGCGGTGGATCTCGACCGTCGCCGTCGACTTGTTGAGCGTGATGTAGTGCAGGCCCGGCGCGCCCTC
Organism: Streptomyces sp. NPDC007863; assembly: GCF_040633895.1. NCBI lineage: Bacteria > Bacillati > Actinomycetota > Actinomycetes > Kitasatosporales > Streptomycetaceae > Streptomyces > Streptomyces sp. NPDC007863. The sequence continues at coordinate 222,064 of NZ_JBEYEI010000017.1, read as the reverse complement.
GGCGAGCAGCCGCTCGGCCATCGCGGTGGCGTGCTCGACGCCGATGCGGTGAGCGCGCGCCGGGTCGTCCTTGGCGGCCTCCAGGCGGTGCGCCAGGTCCTCCGGGAAGGCGGCGCCGCTGAGCTCGGCGAAGCGGCGGATCTGCCGGACGTCGGTGGCCGGCATGATCTCGGGGATGATCGGGGTGTCGCAGCCCGCGGCGGCGACCCGGTCGCGCAGCCGCAGGTAGTCCTCCGGGTCGAAGAACATCTGGGTGATCGCGTAGTCGGCGCCCGCCGCGCACTTGGCGACGAAGTGCCGGATCTCGCTCTCCCAGTCCGGCGACCGCGGATGGCGCTCCGGGAAGGCGGCGACGCCGATCCTGAAGTCGCCGAGCGAGCGCACGAGTTCGACCAGCTCGTGGGCGTAGGCGAAGCCCTCCGGGTGGGGGGTCCAGGGGCCCATGGGGTCGCCGGGCGGGTCCCCGCGCAGGACGAGCACGTCCCGGACGCCGGCGTCGGCGTACTGCCCGATGATGTGCCGGAGTTCGGCGACGGAGTGGCCGACGGCGGTCAGGTGGGCGACGGGCCGGAGCGTGGTCTCGGCGGCGATCCGCTTCGTGACCTCGACCGTCCGCTCCCGGGAGGAGCCGCCGGCGCCGTACGTGACGGAGACGAAGTCCGGCCCGAGCGCCTCCACGCGCCGGATCGCGTCCCACAGGGTCCGCTCGCCCTTGTCGGTCTTCGGCGGGAAGAACTCGAAGGAGAAGGTGGGCGTCACACGTGTCGGGGTCACAGGCGTCGGCCTCCCGCGTTGAAGTAGCTCGCCTCGGGGTGGTGGACGACGATCGCGTCCGTCGACTGCTCGGGATGGAGCTGGTACTCCTCCGAGAGCTCGACCCCGATCCGCTCCGGCCGGAGCAGGTCGGCGATCTTCGCCCGGTCCTCCAGGTCGGGGCAGGCCGGGTAGCCGAGGGAGTAGCGGCAGCCCTGGTACTCGGTGCGGAGCATGCCGGCGAGACCCGCCGGGTCCGCGCCGCCGATGCCCCACTCCCGCCGCACCCGCGCGTGCCAGTACTCGGCCAGCGCCTCCGCCAACTGCACGGACAGACCGTGGAGTTCGAGGTAGTCGCGGTAGGCGTCGGCGGCGAACAGCTCGGCGGTGGCCTCGCCGATCCGCGGACCGACCGTGACCACCTGGAGGGCGACGGCGTCGATCTCGCCGGTCTCCTCCGCCCGGTGGAAGTCGGCGAGGCAGAGACGGCGGCCGCGCTCCTGGCGGGGGAAGGTGAAGCGGGTCCGCTCGCTCCCGTGCTCGTCCAGGAGGATCAGGTCCTCGCCCTTGGACACGCAGGGGAACCAGCCGTAGACCACGGCCGCCTCCACCAGGCCCTCGCGCTCGACCCGGTCGAGCAGCGCCCGCAGCCGCGGCCGCCCCTCGGACTCGATCGACGCGGGATCCTTCAGCCCCCACTGCCCCTTGAAGAGCGCGGCCTCGTCGAGCCAGGAGGCGTAGTCCTTGAGCGGGATGCCCTTGACGACCCGCGTGCCCCAGAACGGCGGGGCGGGCACGGGGTTGTCGGTGGCCACGTCGGAGCGGCCTCCGGGCTCGGGCTCCCGCACCTCCAGGGGCACCTCCCGCTTCGGCACCCTCCGCTGCTTCAGCTCGGGCAGCACGGCCCCGGGGACGCCGCGCTTCACCGCCATCAGCGCGTCCATGAGACGCAGCCCCTCGAAGGCGTCGCGGGCGTAGCGGACCTCGCCCTGGTAGATCTCGTGGAGGTCCTGCTCGACATAGGCCCTGGTCAGGGCCGCACCACCGAGGATGACGGGGTACTTCTCCGCCAGGCCCCGGGTGTTCAGCTCCTCCAGGTTCTCCTTCATGATCACGGTGGACTTCACGAGGAGCCCGGACATGCCGATGACGTCCGCCTTGTGCTCCTCGGCGGCTTCGAGGATCGCGGAGACCGGCTGCTTGATGCCGATGTTGACGACGTCGTAGCCGTTGTTGGAGAGGATGATGTCGACGAGGTTCTTGCCGATGTCGTGGACGTCGCCGCGGACGGTGGCGAGCACGATCGTGCCCTTGCCGTCGGCGTCCGACTTCTCCATGTGCGGCTCCAGGTGGGCCACCGCCGTCTTCATGACCTCGGCGGACTGGAGCACGAACGGCAGCTGCATCTTCCCCGCGCCGAACAGCTCGCCGACCGTCTTCATCCCGTCGAGCAGCACCTCGTTGACGATCTCCAGCGCCGGCCGCTCGCCCAGCGCCTCGTCGAGGTCGGCCTCCAGGCCGTTCTTCTCGCCGTCGATGATCCGCCGCTTGAGGCGCTCCTCCAGCGGCAGCGCGGCCAGCTCCTCGGCCTTGCCGGCCTTGAGGGACTTGGCGGTGGCGCCCTCGAAGAGCGCCATCAGCTTCTGCAGCGGGTCGTAGCCCTCGGCACGCCGGTCGTAGATCAGGTCGAGCGCGGTGGTGACCTGCTCCTCGTCGAAGCGGGCGATCGGCAGGATCTTCGAGGCGTGCACGATCGCCGAGTCCAGACCGGCCTTCACGCACTCGTCGAGAAAGACCGAGTTCAGCAGGATGCGGGCGGCCGGGTTGAGACCGAAGGAGATGTTCGACAGACCGAGCGTCGTCTGCACCTCCGGGTGGCGCCGCTTCAGCTCCCGGATCGCCTCGATCGTCGCGATGCCGTCCTTGCGCGACTCCTCCTGACCGGTGCAGATGGTGAAGGTCAGCGTGTCGATGAGGAGATCCGACTCCCTGAACCCCCAGTTCTCCGTCAGGTCGCCGATGATCCGCTCGGCGATGGCGACCTTGTTCTCGACGGTGCGGGCCTGGCCCTCCTCGTCGATGGTGAGCGCGATCAGCGCCGCGCCGTGCTCCTGGGCGAGGCGCGTGACCTGCGCGAAGCGGGACTCGGGGCCGTCGCCGTCCTCGTAGTTGACGGAGTTGATGACCGCCCGGCCGCCGATCTTCTCCAGGCCCGCCCGCAGCACCGGCACTTCGGTGGAGTCGAGCACGATCGGCAGGGTGGAGGCGGTGGCGAAGCGGCCCGCCAGCTCCTCCATGTCGGCGACGCCGTCACGCCCGACGTAGTCCACGCACAGGTCGAGCATGTGCGCGCCCTCGCGGATCTGGTCCCGGGCCATCTCCACGCAGTCCTCCCACCGGCCGTCGAGCATGGCCTCGCGGAACTTCTTCGACCCGTTCGCGTTCGTCCGCTCGCCGATGGCGAGGTACGAGGTGTCCTGCCGGAACGGGACATGGCTGTACAGGGACGCCGCGCCGGGCTCCGGCCGGGGCTCCCGCGCGGCGGGCTCCCTGCCCCGTACGCGTTCCACGATCGCCCGCAGGTGATCCGGAGTCGTACCGCAGCAGCCGCCCACCAGCGAGAGGCCGTACTCGCGCACGAACTGCTCCTGCGCGTCGGCCAGCTCGGCCGGGCCCAGCGGGTAGTGGGCACCCTCGGAGGTCAGCACCGGCAGGCCCGCGTTCGGCATCACCGACAGCGGGATCCGGGAGTGGCGGGCGAGATGGCGCAGGTGCTCGGCCATCTCGGCCGGACCGGTGGCGCAGTTCAGGCCGATCATGTCGATGCCGAGCGGCTCCAGGGCCGTCAGCGCCGCGCCGATCTCCGAACCGAGCAGCATCGTGCCGGTCGCCTCCACCGTGACCGAGACGATCAGCGGCACGTCGGCGCCGAGCTCCGCCAGGGCGCGGCGGGCGCCGATGACGGAGGCCTTGGTCTGGAGGAGGTCCTGCGTCGTCTCCACGATCAGCGCGTCGGCGCCGCCGGTGACGAGCCCTTCGGCGTTCTGCTGGTAGGCGTCGCGCAGCACCGTGTACGGGGCGTGCCCGAGGGTCGGCAGCTTGGTGCCCGGGCCGATGGAGCCCAGGACCCAGCGCTGCCGGCCGTCGGCGGCCGTGAACTCGTCCGCGACCTCGCGCGCCACCCGCGCGCCGGCCACGGACAGCTCGTGCACGCGGTGGGCGATGTCGTACTCCCCCAGGGCCGCGTGGTTGGCACCGAAGGTGTTCGTCTCGACGCAGTCCACACCCGCCGCGAAGTACTCGCGGTGGACGGAGGCGACGATGTCCGGTCGGGTGAGATTGAGGATCTCGTTGCAGCCTTCGAGGTTCTCGAAGTCCGCGAGGGTCGGCTCCTGGGCCTGGAGCATCGTCCCCATCGCGCCGTCGGCGACGACCACCCGCTCGGCCAGCGCCTCACGGAGGGCGGTGGCCCGGCTCGCGGTCACGACCGCGCTCCCCACGACGGTTCGACCTCCCGCGCGGCCTCCTGGCCGTACGCGGCGGCGAACACCTCCGTCAGCCGGGCGGCGTCGGCCTCGTACGCCTGCGAGCCCACCGACTCCAGGGCCGCGCCCGCCACCACGCATCCCAGTCTCGCGGCGGTCCGTTCGGACAGGCCGCGGCTGAGCGCGGTGAGGAATCCGGCCCGGAAGGCGTCGCCCGCGCCGGTCGGATCCAGGGCGCGCACCCCGGGGACCGCGGGCACGGTGAGCGGTTCCTCGCCGCGGCGGTCGATGCGGACTCCGGCCGCCCCCAGCGTGGTCACCCAGGCGCCCACCATGTCGAGCACGTCGTCCTCCGTACAGCCGAGGCGTTCCAGGACCAGGGCCTTCTCGTACTCGTTGGTGAACAGCCAGGCGGCGCCGTCCACGAGCCGGCGCACCTCCTCGCCGTTCAGCCGGGCCAGCTGCTGCGAGGGGTCGGCCGCGAAGGGGACTCCGTGGTCCCGGCACTCCTGGGTGAAGCGCAGCATGGCCGCCGGCTCGTTCGGGCAGACCAGCACCAGGTCGGGCCGGGCGGGGCCCGTCAGCATGCCGCCCAGGCCGGTGTCCGCGGCCTCGGCCATGGCGCCGGCGTAGAACGCGGCGATCTGGTTGCCGTCCTGGTCGGTGAGGCACATGAACCGGGCGGTCTGCCGTGTCGTGGACACATGGACCGCGCCGGTGTCGACACCGTGCCGCTTGAGCCAGAGCTCGTACTCGGCGAAGTCGTCGCCCACCGAGCCGACGAGCTGGGGGGTGAGGCCGAGGCTACCGAGCCCGAAGGCGATGTTGGCCGCCACTCCGCCCCGGCGTACTTCGAGGTCGTCGACGAGGAAGGACAGCGAGAGGTGGGCGAGCCGGTCGGGGACCAGCTGGTCCGCGAACCGGCCGGGGAACACCATGAGATGGTCTGTTGCGATGGATCCAGTCACCGCGATGCGCACGTCGTCACTCCTGGGATAGGGGCTCTCAGGCCGTCAGGCCCGTCTCTTTCGGGGCCCTCACGTCACTGTCAGAGCCCTGCGGCGGCCTTCAGTCGCTCGGCGCGGTCGGTCCGCTCCCAGGTGAAGCCCTCGTCGTCGCGGCCGAAGTGGCCGTACGCGGCGGTGGCGGCGTAGACGGGGCGCAGCAGGTCGAGGTCGCGGATGATGGCGGCCGGGCGCAGGTCGAAGACCTCGCCGATCGCCCGCTCCAGGTCCTCCTGGGGGACGGTGGCGGTGCCGAAGGTCTCCACGAACAGGCCGACCGGCTCGGCCTTGCCGATCGCGTACGCGACCTGCACCTCGCACCGCTCGGCGAGTCCGGCGGCGACGACGTTCTTGGCGACCCAGCGCATGGCGTAGGCGGCCGAACGGTCCACCTTCGACGGGTCCTTGCCGGAGAAGGCGCCGCCGCCGTGGCGGGCGTAGCCGCCGTACGTGTCGACGATGATCTTCCGTCCGGTGAGGCCGGCGTCGCCCATGGGGCCGCCGATCTCGAACTTTCCGGTGGGGTTCACCAGGAGGCGGTAGTCGTCGGTCGCCAGCTTGATGCCGTCGGCCGCGAGCTGCGCCAGCACGTGCTCGACCACGTGGAGCCGGATGTCGGGGGCGAGGAGGGAGTCCAGGTCGATGCCCGGGGCGTGCTGGGAGGAGACGACGATCGTGTCCAGGCGGACCGGCCGGTCATCCTCGTACGCGATGGTGACCTGGGTCTTTCCGTCCGGGCGCAGGTAGGGGACGATCCCCTCCTTGCGGACCTCCGTCAGGCGGCGCGACAGCCGGTGGGCCAGGTCGATCGGCAGCGGCATCAGGGAGGGCGTCTCGGCGGACGCGTAGCCGAACATCAGGCCCTGGTCGCCCGCGCCCTGCTTGTCGAGCTCGTCGCCCTCGTCCTTCCGGGAGTCGCCCTCGACGCGCTTCTCGTAGGCGGTGTCCACGCCCTGCGCGATGTCGGGCGACTGCTGGCCGATGGAGACCGAGACGCCGCAGGACGCGCCGTCGAAGCCCTTGGCGGAGGAGTCGTATCCGATGTCCAGGATCTTCGCGCGCACGAGGGTGGCGATGTCGGCGTACGCCGAGGTCGTCACCTCTCCCGCGACGTGCACCTGGCCGGTGGTGACCAACGCCTCCACGGCGACACGGGCGTTCGGGTCCTGGGCGAGAAGCGCGTCGAGGATCGTGTCGCTGATCTGGTCGGCGATCTTGTCCGGATGTCCCTCGGTGACGGACTCCGAGGTGAAAAGGCGTCGGGACATGGCTCTCCTGAGTGACGAGGGCATGGGTGAGACAGGGGACGGTGCGGTGAGCAGGGTCCGGCTCAAGCATGTTCGGGGAGGGCGCCGGCCTCCAGACGATCCGTTGCAGGACTCTGTCGGGATCGGCAAGCGGCCGGTGGCACTTCCCGGTGCCGCCAAGTCGGGGTCAGATCTTTGCCAAGAGCTCCGGGTCCGGTGGCTCGTCCACCGGACCCGGAACGGTCGGTTCACACACGGGCGATCGGTACGTGGGGGGCCAGGGTTCGTCAGCCGGCACCGATCGTCACCCGAGTGGACGGCGTACTCGGCGACGCGTGCGTGTGCTTCCTGGCGTGCGTACTCGCCGGCGCGTGCGTGTGCGTTGTGGCGCGTGTACCCGGCGCCGCGGGTGTGTGTCGCGTCGCGGGGCGACGGATCAGCGGGTCCGGGCCGCCACGACGAGGTCGGTGGTGAACACCGGCTTGCCCCGCTGGGTTCCCTCGACCCGCACCAGCACGCCGTCGCCCCGTTCGCCCGGAACGGTCCGGGCCTCGATCCAGCACGGCGCCTCGAACTCGGCGTAACAGGTGAAGGAGCTGTTCAGGCCGAGCACGAGCGCGTCGGGCATGCCGCTGACCGCGTGCGCGGCCTGCCGGGCGGCCTCCAGGAGGACCATGCCCGGGACGTGGTCCACCGGGTGGTCGAAGTAGGTCGGGTGAGCGGTGTCGACCCGCAGTTCCCAGCGGCCGGCCGTGTCCGGCGCGGGCACGCCGAGCACGACGTGCCGGGGGCTGGTGTGCCCCACGAGGGCCGGCTCGACGGCCGGCGGGATCGGTTGATCGCTGTGTGTGGGTGTGCCGCCGCGCAAGCGCTGGAACACCTGCGGGCTCATGCACCTGAAGGAGGCCTCCGCGGTGCCGAGTCTCCTGCCGTCCCGCTCCACGGTGACGACGTACGCCATGGAGGCCAGCGCGCCGTTGCGGCGGACGATGTCCCGGCACTCGGTGCGGAGGACGACCTCGGTGGGCGTGCTTCCCGCACGCAGCAGCTCGGGTTCGAGCGAGACGGACATGTCCCGCATCAGGAACTGGTAGCCGAAGGGGACGTCGAACTCGGCGTGGGCCAGCAGGGATCCAACCTGTCGCACCGACTCGATCAGGAGCAAGGGGTCCTGGTACTCGCCGTCTCGGGCGAACAGGGAGTGGCTGCGCGGCCATTGGGCGCGGACCACGAATTCCTGGGAACCGCCCTGCGGGTCGACGGGGCCGACCGCGTCCCACCCCGTCAGGAAGACCTCGGAGACCGCCGCGCGGTGGACGTACTCCCGCGGGACCGTCGACGTCAGGCGCTGCGCCGGGACCCGGGTTAAGGCCTGCTCCGCCACCGAGACCGGTCGCGTTCCCATGACCCGTGCCGTGGACGACTGCTCAGCGAAGTGCGGCATGTGCAGGACTCCTGTCGTATGCGGGCAGGGGACACCTACGGCACGCCGTCGCCCCCCGCTGCGGCTAACCTTCCGCCCCCAACATACAGACAGGTCTGCGTGGTCTCGGTTAACAACTTGCCAAGCTTTTTGGATCGCCTGCCGCAGTCGCGGTGCCATCTAGCACGCCGCAGCCACTTCAGGGCATGCATTCACCCAACGGAACCCTTGACACGCAGGGGTGGAAGCCCCTTGACATTCAGACACGTCTGTTTGTTATCGTCCTCGTCGCCGACTGCAGCGCCCCAGCCGCTGCGGCCACGCCACAGGAGGAACAGATGAATCGGCAGGCCGTGGATCTCCTCACCGCACCGACCGAGCACCACCGCCCCCGGCACCCGCAGGGCGGCCCCTCCCGGCCCCAGTTCGCCGCCTCCCCGACCCCTCACCGGCAGGAAGGACTGCGCGTCCTGGTCGTCGAGGCCAACACCCGGGACGCCGACACGCTCCTCCAGGGACTGACCAGGCAGGGATATGTGACGCAGAGTGCGAAGAACGGCGCCCAGGCGCTGCGTTCCCACTGCGACGCCGACCTCGTCCTGCTCGACCTCGACCTTCCCGACCTCGACGGGCTCGAAGTGTGCCGGGGCATCCGCACCGTCAGCGAGACGCCGATCATCACCGTGACGGCGCGCGACTCCGAACTCGACCGCGTCCTCGGCCTGCAGGCCGGGGCCGACGACTACCTGGTCAAGCCGTACGGGTTCCGGGAGCTGCTGGCCCGGATGGAGGCCATCATGCGGCGGGTCCACCGCCAGACCACGCCGGCGCGCGTCGCCGTCCACCAGGGCCTGCGCGTCGACGCCGACGCACGCACGGCCACGCTGGACGACGAGCCGCTGGACCTGACCCGCAAGGAGTTCGACCTGCTGTTCCTGCTCGCCTCGCAGCCGGACACGGTCATCTCGCGCCGCCAGATCATGGCCCAGGTCTGGGGGGACGCCTGGTCCCCCCGGGGCCGTACCATCGACACCCACGTAGGAACCCTGCGGGGCAAGCTCGGCTCCAGCGAGTGGATCCACACCGTCCGGGGCATCGGTTTCCGCCTCGGATGCCCGTAATCGGGCCGGGAAAAGGGCCGATCAGCGTCGATCCGCCCCAGCCCCGCCCCAGCCCCGCCCCCGTCCCGCCCCGGTCCCGCCTCAGCCCCACACCACGTTGCGTTAAGATACAGACAAGTATGTCAAAATTTTTCGCGGCGAGAGAGTGAAGATGGCCAAACAAGAACGGGCACAGCGGACGCGTCAAGCCATCCTCACCGCCGCGGCGGAGCTGTTCGACGAGCGCGGTTACGACTCGGCGAGCACCACCGACATCCTGGCGCGGGCCGGCCTCACCCGCGGGGCGCTCTACCACCACTTCCCGTCGAAGGAAGCGATCGCCCTCGCCCTGCTCGACACGCACGTCGACGCCCTCCAGGTGGAGGAGCAGCCGGTGAAGCTCCAGAGCCTGATCGACCTGACCTTCAGGTTCGCCCAGCAGCTGCAGCGCGATCCGGCGCTCCGCGCCAGCGTCCGCCTGTCCGTGGAACAGTCCTCGTTCACCGCGTTCCAGACCGGCTACGAGCAGTCCATCGAGGTCATACGGAGCCTCCTGCGGCAGGCCATGGACCAGGGCGAGATGCTGCCCGGCCTGGACATCGACGAGGCGACGCTCTTCATCGTCGGCGCCTACACCGGCGTCCAGACCATGGACCAGGCCTACAGCGACCGCGCCGACCTCATCGACCGGATCAGCTCCATGTGGCGGTTCGTCCTGCCCGGCCTGGCCACACCCGGCCTCATCAGCCGGATGCGGACCACGGCCCCGCCCGGCGCCCCGCGGCCCTCAGCGGACTGAGGGCCGCTCAGGCCCGGCGGGCGACGGCACCGACGACCCCACCCGCGCCGCCCCACGACCGTCACCGGAACCGCCGGCGGAGTCGAACAGGGCCTGGAGCATCGGCCACAGCCGATCGACGCTCCGCCCCTCCCACCACTTGGGGTCACTGCGCCCCAGGCTCTCCACGCCCGCGGCGAGGAGCACCACGAGGTCGGCGAGGTCCTCCACGGGAAACGCCGCCCGCCGCCCGGCGAGCACGAGCCGCTCGTGGAGCATGGCCAGCATCTGGTCCCGCAGCCGGGGCGACTGGAACGTACCGTCGCCCGCCAGCTTCATTCCTGCCCGCACGATCGGATCCGTACGCAGCGACTCGCCCAAGGTGACGAGAAAAGTCCGCAAGGCCTCCGCCGGCTCCCGGCTGAACGCCTCGTCGATGAGCGCGACGATCCGGTCGTGCGCTTCCTCGTAGACCGCGGCGGCCAGCATCGCGGTAGAGGCGAAGTGGTGATAGAGCGCACCCCTGCTCACCCCCGCCTTCTGGCAGACGTTGACCAGCCCCGCGTCCGAGGGCGGACCGTCCGCGACCAGCTCGGCCATGGCCCGCACAAGTGCTTGCCGGGTCCGGTGCGACCGGGTCTGCATGGGCCCTCTTTTCATGGCATCCGTCGAATGTTCAACCCCCCGGGCGTGACAGCCACGCGGAATCATACAACACTGTCTCTTCTACGCCAGCCCTCCCCCGCTCCCCCCAACCACCAGGCACAGCAACCGGATTCTTTCGCCGGAATCACGGCCACTTGTCACCCGCCTACCCCCCGATCCCCCCTCTTCACCAAAAAAACAAAACAGGGAAGTCGGTTTACACCTCTCCCCCGCCACGCCCCAGCCCCCCTCCCCGACCCCAACCGACTGAACTCCCCCCACCCGACAACCCATCCCGACCCCCCACCCCCCTCCAGCAGCCCTCAAGCAACGCTCAAGCGGGGCTCCACCACGCCACGACGACAGCGCGATCACGAGGGGCTCGAAGGCGGCAAGTACGCCTGCCGAGACAGGCCTCCGGACGGGAGAACACCCTCGACCGTGCCGGAAAACACGTCCGCGCCCCCCGGACGACGCCGGAGGGCGCGGAAACCACGGATCAGGTGTGCCCTACTTCACGGGCTCCAGAATCGCCACGCACTCCACGTGGTGGGTATCGGAAAGAGGTCACGTGACGCGGGAGCTGACATAGCCGCAGGTCGGCGCAGGGCTGTAGCCGCTCTGAGTGCCCTCTCGGCCGCCCAGAGCGTCAAACAAGCGTCACAACCGGTGTCGGGTCCCCGAACTCTGTAACCCAGCATCATCCTCGAGCCAGAACGCGGGGCGGGATGTCCTTCAGCAGCCCCGGTTCGCTGTCGCCCGCATAAGCGAAGTGAAGTTCATGGCGAGCTCGAGTGGCCATCACGTAGTACGCCATGCGGAGTGCCCCGGAGGTGGGGTCCACCCCTGCGTCCGCCTCCGAGTCCGGCACCACGACCGTGTCGAACTGAAGCCCCTTCGCACTGGACCGGTGAACAATGACAATGCCCGGTCGGGACAGGTCGAGCGTCCGATATCGGCCTCCGCTTGCTTGCGATGTGTACATCTGCGCCCGAACTCTCGGGGCCTTCTTCTCCAGGCAGGTGAGGAGTTCGAGCTGTGTCTCGGTGGAGTGCACCACCACTCCGATGCTCCGGTCGGGCCGGCTCGCAAGCAGCGCAAGCAGCAGATCGGTGACCGCTGCCCGGTTCGGGAGTGCGTGCAATCGGGGCAGGAGGCCCTCTCGACCGGGCAGTTCGGGCGGGCAGGAACCGGTATGGAACCGCGCGGCGAGTTCAGCGGTCTGCCGCGTGTTGCGATGATTGCCGTGGAGCTCGTGGACGAAGCATCGCCCCAGGCCTCCGGCGACCTCCGCGAGAGTGGAGTGGGTTGTCGTCAGCCGCTGGCATTCGTCCGCGAAGACCGTCGTGCGGGCCCCGAGAATCCGACACAGCCGGTAGAACGCGGGCGGCAGATCCTGCCCCTCGTCCACTACCAGTGTCAGCGGCTGGTTCGGCTCGGTGAGCGCGGCCCGCTCGTAGAACGCCGGCCAATCGAACCAGCCGTCGTCGGCGCGCGGGATGTCCGTGCCGTACCACCCGGCAAGCCAGGAGTGGGCGGTGGCCACGGTGACGTCCGCACGGTCGGAGCACAGGGCGGATACCAGTGGCGCCAAGGACTGCCGCAGGAGGTTGGAACGGGTCAGCAGGAGGACCGGTGTGCCGGTGAGGGCGAGCATCACGGCACGCTGGGCGGCCAGCACACTCTTTCCGCTCCCCGGGGGCCCGTCGATCACGTGGTTGCCCTCGAACGGCAGCCCGTCGAGCAGTGCGCGCTGGGGAGGCGTGAGGTCGAGGTAGGTCGGTGTCATCGTCGTGCTCATTCCTGGACGGCGGCAGCGCGGGCTGCGGCAACGATCGGCTCGAAAAAGCCCGGAACGCCGCCTCCGCCGACGACGAGGGCTCGGTCGAGCAGAGTGTTGCCCGTCTCGCAGCTGGTCTCCGGGAGGAGTGCGCAGGCGTGGCAGGCGGCGCGGTTCAGGTTGCCGAAGCCCTGGCCGGTGTGTTCCGAGCACAGGGGGTCTGCCGAGCACCATGCGGCGGCCTCGGCCATCCGCAGCAGTGTCTCGGCGAGCCGGGGCGGTTCGCCCTGCTGGACGAGGCCTCCCAGTGTGCCTTCGGCGTCGCCCGCCGCGGTGTAGACGAGGATGCCGTACTGGTCGTGCTCGGGCCGGGCGTAGACGCGCTCCCGCAGGCTGGCGGTGGTGTATCCGGATTCGAACGACAGCTGGCGCACCAGGAGGTGGGCGAGGGTGTGCAGCAGCACGAAGCGTGGTGCGAGATCGGGGCCGGTCAGTACCTGAAGGCGGTCGCTCTGGAAGGACCGGTCCAGATCCGCTCGGAGCGCCGCCACCCGGGACCTGACGGCGGGCTGCTGCTCCCAGGTCGCCAGTTCGGCCGGGTCCAGGGTGAGCAGAATGCCTTCGCCGAAGACCTCGACGGCGGGCAGCCAGCGCAGCCTGCGGGAGGTGTCAGCGGGAACGACGGCGGCGTCCGGTGACACCCGGCTGAAGCCGGACAGCGCACGCACCTCGCGGAGCCGGTCGGCGAGAACGATGCGGCCCACCCTCCGGTGCAGGCCGGCCCAGGGCTCCGTGGTTTCGGAGGCGAGGCCGAGGCCGGAGCCGCGTACCGAGAATTCGCGGGTGACCGGTGGTTCGGCGGCCGTCAGCGCCGCCCACTCCTCGCGGCGCAGATCGGTTCCGGCGGCAGATGCCGCGGAGACGCCGGTGGCGAGGTGGGGGCTGTCCGGGTGGGCCACCGTGCCGGTCCCCGTCTCCTCGGAGAGAAGGGCGTCCAGGAGGGCGTCATCGGCCCCCGTGTCCTCTTTGATCATGTCCCGGAGGATCTCGGCGCGGTCGCCGGTGGCCTTGCACAAGGGCACCCAGTAGTCGCTCTCGCGCACCCTTCCCGCGAGCTCCTCTCCGCCCGCGGCCGGAAGCTCGGTCTCGGGGAGGGAGAGCGCCGAGTGGACCACCGGGTAGTACAGGTTGCCCGCGGTGCGCTGCACGACCTGAACCGGCTTGGCGCAGTCCACGGCTTCGGACACCCTCTGCCACGGGTTCCTGCCGGAACACCGCATGCCGTGCGTGCCGAGGATGTCCAGGAGGTCCCGGCTCGCGCCGCAGCCGGGCGCCACGCACGAGACGGTCAGCGCCTCAAGGCCCGTCGCCCGGTCCGACACCCGGAACCGCAGTTGCTCGCGCGAGCCGCAGGACTGCCGCTGGGCGGCGTCGAGCCGGGCGTGTGCCCAGAACCACCAGTCGACGTCACCGAGGTGTCCCGCCGCGCAGATCTGGACGAAACGCATGGGGGCGAGCCGGCGCTTCGGTGTGCAGAACGAGCAGCTCGGCGGCTCTCCGGGCTTCTCGTCGGCGATGCGCCAGCGCACCATGCGCCGGCACGATCCACAGAACAGCCAGGCCGGGAACCGGATGTAGGGTGCGCCGGGTGCGTCTGCGCGGTCGAACCGGTCGTTGAGTGTGGCCGGTGCCGCAAAGAACCCGGTCACGCCGAGTCGAGCGGCGAGGCGTGGAGACGCCACGGGCTGGCGCAGCCGCGGCCAGTCGCCGATTCCGGTCGCGACGAAGGACTCGCCCTGGATGTCGAAGACCGCGCCGACTCCGAACGGCAGCACCGTCTGAGCTTGGCGGACTCGAAGCTTGCGGTTCACTGGTCGGCTCCCTTGACCGTCACCTGGCACTCGCGGTCGACGCTGCGCATGGAATGGAGGGTCTCCCAGAGGCCTCCGTGCTGCTCGAAGTTCTTCAGGAGGTTGTGCTGCCCCTTGCCCTGACTGCGGTAGTACAGCTCCTTGCCTTCCTGCCTGGCGTTCCGGGCGGCCTCCTCCCACGCTGCGAGCAGTTCGGACAGTTCGGTCCGGACGGCGTGGGCGGCGCGGCGGTCGCTCGCGCCGGCCTTACGCGCCAGCTGCTCGGCGAGCTCCCGTGCCTCGCCGATCCGGTCGGGCAGCTCCCCGGCCTGGTTCTCCGCGCTCAGGCCGAGGCCGTGTCGTACGAGGATGACGAGCGCTGCGTGCAGCGCGCGGCGGCGCGAGGGGATGGACCAGGGGGTGACGCTGGTGGGTTCGACGTGCCGGTAGAGGGCTCGGTGGTAGGGGTCGAAGGCCTCGTAGTGCGAGCGGTCCCTGGGGCGGGTCGCGTTGAAGAACGTGACGACGAGCCCGGGCACGCTGTGCCGGCCGACGCGGCTGGTGGCCTGAATGTACTCGGCGGTGGTCTTGGGCTGGCCCTGCATCAGCATCAGCGCGAGCCGTTTGACGTCCACGCCGACCGACAGCATGTTGGTGCAGGGCAGGAAGGAGACGGCTTCCGGGTGCGTCCAGGGCTTCTCCAGCCGGTCGAGCAGCACCGGTTGTTCGGCCCTGGCCAGGTTGCTGGTCAGTTCCTGCACCTGGTGGTCGGCGAGTTCCCGGCGCCCCGATCGGGCTTCCAGGCCTGCCAGTTGGGCCGGGATGTCGTCCGCGGCCGCCGTGACGGTGCGGCCGAGTTCCCGCAGGCTGTGGTGGTAGGCGACGAGGGTCCAGTATGCGTCCCGGTGTTCTTCGGGCAGTTCCCAGGCGCCCTGGAGCATCGCGGCTGCGGTGGCGACCGCGGCCCGGCCGGCGGTGTGGCCCTGCGCCATGACGCCGAGGTAGAGACGCCCGGGGCGTGAGGTGTCGGGTTCGGCGAAGTACGAGTGGCGGGCATCGATGCCGGCCGGCGGGAACAGCTGCACCTCGGAGCCGTACAGGGCGCGTACCTGTTCGCCGGACCGGCGGATCGTGGCGGTGGACGCGACCACCTTCGGTCCCGTGCCGTCGGTCGCGGCGCACAGCCCGAGAATGGCCGATTCGTACAAGCCCACGGTGGTGCCGAGTGGCCCGGTCAGCAGGTGCAGCTCGTCCTGGATGATCAGGGTGGGCGGCAGACAGCCGACACCCGTCCCGAACAGGCGTCCGGCGCGGGGTTCCCAGGCGAGCCGGGCGAACTTGTCGACGGTGCCGAGCACGAAGGTCGGGGGCCGGTCGTAGAGCTGCTGGTCGACGACGGCGACGGGCAGCTCGTCGTGGAAAGTGCATGCGTCGCGGGGGCAGAAGAACGCGAAGGAGTCGGTGGCGGCCCGGATGCCGTAGTCGGCGTGGTCGGCCGACCGGTGGGCCGGGAGGATGCGGGTTCCGCACCACGGACAGCGGTCGAGGATGAAGACGTCCTCGGGGCGGGCCGCGGAACGGACGTCCCGTGCGGCCGTCATCGCGGCCTCGTACGAGTTGGGCGAGGTCGCCTCGCCGACCCACAGGCCGATGGAGAACGGCTCGTCGCCGTAACGGTCGGGGTCGGCACGGCGCAGCGCTTCCAGAGCGCAGACGGTGGTGGCGGCGCGCTGGAACTGCTGTGTGGTCAGCAGGCTGAGGGTGTAGCGGCTGAGTACGGCGGTGCCGCCGCCGTTCGGGTCGCGACGGCGCAGCACCATGACGAACGCCGCGAGCAGCAGGTACGCCTCCGTCTTGCCTCCACCGGTGGGGAACCAGATGAGGTCGGTCATGCTCCGGTCGGGGTGGCGCGGGTCGGCGACGCCGTCCAGGGTCAGGAGGAAGAACGCGAGCTGGAACGGGCGCCAGGCGGCTGACGGATCAGGCGCGGGCTCCAGGTGTACGGGATCGTGCCGGGAGCGCCGCTCGCCTGCCTGGTCGGGCGCCGAGTGTCTCATCTGCAGGGCCATGGCGAGGTTGGCGGTGCGGAAGGCCTCAAGGAGTTCGGGGCGTGCGGGGTCGCAGAGCGTGCGTACTCCGGATTCCATGCGGGTGACGGCGGTGCCGATGCGTTCCCCTACCCGGTCGGCGGCCTCGCGGCCCCAGGCGGGGACGCCGGTGTCCCGCTGGTCCTCGTACCAGCGGCGGTAGTCGGCCGTGAAGTCCGAGAGTTCCTGCCGCACCTGCTCGACGGGCACGCCGGGATCGGAGAGGTGCAGGACATCGAGGACGGGGGCGTCGGTGAGCCCTGCGGGCCGGGTGGCGGGCACCTCGGCCGTCGGCAGCACGTTGGCGCGCAGTCCGGTCACGGCTTCGCCGTCACGTTGCTCCTCGACGGCGCAGCCGTGCCCCACCGCGTACGTGCGGACATGCCGGTACTGGAGCCTCAGCTCCTGTTCCTCGAGGTCCCGGCTGGCGAGCCGAACACTGGGGTACTGGAGCACCCGTCCTTCACGGGGCCGTACGGCGAGCTCGACCTGGAAGAGCATGCGGTCCCACTGGGCGGCGCGCCCCAGGGCCGGTTCGGTCCGGGCGCTGTTGACCAGGGCGATGGTGACCAGCTGTCCCGCGCCGAGTGGCCGACGGCGCAGCCGCAGCTCGGCCCGCCCGTCGAGAACGGACACCACGTCCCGGTCAGGTCCGACCCGATGCGTCTCCGGGGGCAACGGGACGCGCTGCCAGCGGCGCCCCTGATCTCCCTGGGCTCGCAGGGTGCGGTAGCGGGCACCGCCGCATTCGATTTCCACGGTGTCCGCGTCGGTGTAGAAGCTGAGGCCGAGGGAGGAGGGCAGCCAGGCGTTGGACTCCGGCACCGGGTCGTCGGCGGGGGCGGTGTCGGCGGCCGCTCCTTCGGTTCCGAGACCGTCCGTGTCCTCGGCTGCCAGCGTCAGCTGGCGTTGCAGGTCGGCGTCCTGGGGATAGAGCGTGCCCATGAGGTACTGGCGATCGGGCGGCGCGTCGAGGATCTCGTCGTCGCCGTGCACGGGGCCGACGAGCTGGCTGCTCAGGTAGTCGACGAGTTCTTGCCTCGGGTCCATGGTGGTTCCTCGGGAAGGGGTACGGGATGCGGGGCCTGGCGAGAGGGGTGGGATCAGCCGTGGGACCGCCGGTCGTCCGGCGGCCGGCGGCCGGGGTCTCCCGCGAGGGCTTCGAGCCGGCTCTCCAGTTCCGCGATGCGGTGGCGGGCGTCACGCTCGATGGCTTCGATCTCGGCGATCCGCTGGGCTGCGTAACGCTCCACGGCCTCGATCTGCTCTGCCGCGCTCACTTCCGCCTCTTGGAGGGCGGCCTCCCGCTGAGCAACCACGTGCTCTGCATCTCGCAACCGCCCTTCCAAGGCGCTGATCCGTGCCTGGTGTGCGGCAAGGCGGTCATCGGCCTCTCGCCGCAGTGAGCGTTCCTGACGCCGCAGGGCCCGGTCGACGCGGTGGAGCATGACGGATTCCAGCTCGTCGAGCTGCCGCGCGTGTTCCTCGTTCACTGCTGAGATCCGCTCCTGTCCGCCCGGTTCGCCCGATGCCTCGGAGGCTTCCGGTGGCGCGACGGTCACGTCTTCACGCGGGGGCTCTTCAGCCGCCGCTCCGATCGCGGCCTGCTCGAACAACGCCGTCTGTGCCGGTACCACCCCCTCCGGCAGCTGAGGGGTCCGCGGAGCGGGGACGACGGTGGCCTTCCGGCGCCGGACGATCCGCCGGGCCGGGCGCCGGCGCCTGACGGGCTTGGGATCGGGCGGCTCGGCGTGCCCCGGGCCGAACCCGCTCTCCCGCAGCATCGGGCGCAGCAAATCGAACGCCTTCTTCTCCAGCTGGCGGATACGTTCGCGGGTGACGCCGAACTCCTTGCCGAGCTCTTCGAGCGTCGACGTCTCACCGCCGTCGAATCCGGTGCGGCGCAGCAGGATGCGTGCCTCCCGCCCCTCGAAGCGGGCCAGCAACGACGACAGGTACGCGTGGTTCACGGCCTCCATGGCCAGGTGTTCCGCCGAGGGCAGCGGACGGTCCAGCGCGACGAGGTCGCCCAGGTGTACGCCGTCTCCGATCACCCGGTCCAGCGAGGTGGTCCGTCGGCTGACCCTGCGGATCTCCTCCACGCGGCTCACCGTCAGATCGCAGACCACAGCGACGTCCGCAGCGCGCCACGGACGCCCCTCCGACTGCAGCTTCCGCTCGGCCGCGGCGACCTTCCTGACCTGCTCGTGGAAGTGCACGGGGAGGCGGATGACCGCCCCCGTGTCCGCGATGGCCCGGCTGATCGACTGCCGAATCCACCAGGTGGCATACGTGGAGAACTTGTAGCCGCTGGCGGGGTCGAACCTCACCGCCGCTTTCATGAGCCCAATGGCCCCGTGCTGGAAGAGGTCCTCGTAGTCCAGACCCTGCCCCCCGTGGCGCTGAGTGACGCTGTGCGCGAGGCCCTGGTTGTGGACGACCAGGCAGTTGCGCGCCTTGACCCGGATGTCGGTGGCCGGCAGGGCTGCGAGCTCCTCATCGGTGGGCCGTAACTCGATCCTGTCCGCGCCACCGCGCACCAGAACACCGAGCCCGACTTCCTCCTCGGCCGTGAGCCTGCGCTTCTCGGGGCACCGGCTGAAGCGGTCCTCGTTCAGCACCGTGTGGGCGGCCAGAACGGCGCAGGCGACATCCACGGGAGTTGAAGTAGTTTCGCCGGCGGCCGAGTCGAAGTCCTCCCATTCAGGGGGCTCGGGTTCGTACCCGTCCTCGGGTTCCAGGGACGAGACCGCTGCCGATCCCGCCGTCTTCAGGAGCTCCAGCGTCTCCGCGGGCGTCAGACCGGCGAGGCGAGCCACGCCGTCGACGGTCTCTTCGTGCACCCGACCCTGCTGGTCCATGTATCGGTGGAGCAAGGCGTACGCAGCGGAGACCCGCCCCGTCGACTCGAGGCGTACAACCTTTTCCGCGTCATGCGGGTCGTGATCCGCATGTTCCGCTTCCCGCCGGACGTGCAGCCCCAGGCGCGCCAACTCGCCCCGCAGGCGCTCCTGCTCGGCCTGCGCAAGGCCGAGACTCCCGATGCGGCCGTGGAACACGCTCTCGGAGACCACCCCGTCCACAGCCGCGGCACCGAGGTCCGCATAGAGCGAGCGAAGCGCGTTCCTGAGTCCGGCCGCATCCTGCTCACGCCGAGCTGCTTCCCCCACGGTCGCCCTCCTCGCTCGTTACCGAAACGACCCTACGAGAAACGCGTTGACAATGTCAACGCGCAAAGCATTGAAAGTCGACCTGTCCGCTGTGTACCTTCTCGGAGGAAAGCGATACGTGCGAAGGCATCCCTCGTCTCTGCGACCATGAGCAGTGGGGCCATGCGCAAGAGAGAGGGGCGGCTGTGACCGAGCGGCTGATCGGGGGCCGGTTCCGGGTGACAGGAGTCATCGGGGCGGGGAACATGGGCGAGGTCCACCGCGCCGAGGACCTGCACCGGGCGGAAGGCGACCCTGCTCGCACCGTCGCCGTGAAGACCGTGCTCCGCCGCCGCTCCGGCGCCGTGATCGACACAGGCCCCGAGAACAAGGCCGTCCAGCGGTTCGCCCGCGAGGTCCGGATCATGCGCCGCCTGGACCACCCCCACCTCACACGTCTCATCGACGGTGGTGTCGACGAGACCGACGGCGGCCGCCCCTACCTCGTCATGGAGTACCTGGACGGCGAAACCCTCCGTGACCTCATCGAGGAGGAGCGGCAGCTCCCGGTCTCCTGGGCCGTCGCCATCGGCGCGCAGATCGCGTCCGGGCTCGCCGCCGCCCACACGGCAGGCGTCGTCCACCGCGATCTGAAGCCCGCGAACACCATGCTGGTCACCGGCGGCATCGTGAAGGTCCTCGACTTCGGCATGGGCCGGATCGCCGACGACCCGGAGGAGACCCGCCTCACCAGCACCGGCGTCAGCGTCGGCACCGCCCGCTACATGGCTCCCGAGCAGTTCGAAGCCCGGCAGGTGACGCAGGCCGCCGACCTGTACGCCCTCGGCTGCGTGCTGTACGAGATGCTGGCCGGGGTACCGCCGTTCACCAGCGGCTCCGCGTACGAGCTGGGGCGCAAGCACGTGGAAGAGGTGCCTCCGTCCGTACGGATCGTGCGGCCCACCACGCCCGCCGGACTGGTCCGCCTGGTCGACCGCCTGCTGGCGAAGGACCCCGCCGAGCGACCCGCCGACGCGGTCGCCGTACGCGACGCCCTGCTGCCCCTGCTCGCCGAAGCCTGCGCGGCGGACGGCACGGATCTCGCCGGCGAAACCTCCGTGCTCCCTCACTGGAGTGCGCTCGATCCGGTCCGGGCGCTTCGCCCGGCCACCACGGCCACGGTCGCCCCGACCATCACGCCCGTGGAGGAGCCCCGTACGACCACGGGCACGGGCGCCGGCATGGACGTCTTCGGCGTCCACCGCACACTCATCAAGGACTACCGCTCCTTCACCGAGGGCGGCACCGTCATCCGGGACGACCGCCTCGCCGCCTTCGTCGAGGACGACCTCAACGCCAAGTCGCAGTGGCCTGACCCCTGGCTGTCCCTCAACCCGTTCTTCGCGAACGGCGGCACGGTCGTCGAGCTGGCCGCGCAGGGCGTGCTGCACCGCGAGTGCGCCCAGATCTTCCAGGCACGGAAGACCCCGGGCGGCACCGTGTGCGACGGACGTCCGCTCACCCTGCACCAGCATCAGCGGGAGGCGATCGACGCCGCCGCCTCCGGCGACTCGTACGTCCTGACCACCGGCACGGGGTCCGGCAAGTCCCTCTCGTACATCGTCCCGATCGTCGACCGGGTCCTGCGCGAGCGGGAGGCCGCGGGACCCCGGGCGGCCAAGCGCGTACGGGCGATCGTCGTGTACCCGATGAACGCGCTCGCCAACAGCCAGCTGAAGGAGCTGGAGAAGTACCTCAGCGACGGCTACGGCAGCGGCCACGAACCGGTCACCTTCGCCCGTTACACCGGGCAGGAGGACGACGCCCGCCGCAAGGAGATCCGCGACAATCCGCCAGACATCCTGCTCACCAATTACGTGATGCTGGAGCTGATGCTGACCCGGCCGGCCGACCGCGCCAGCCTCATCAGCATGGCCCGCGGTCTGGACTTCCTCGTCTTCGACGAACTGCACACCTACCGCGGCCGGCAGGGCGCCGACGTCGCCCTGCTGATCCGCCGGGTCCGCGAGGCCTGCCAGGCCGAGCGCCTCCAGTGCGTCGGCACGTCCGCCACCATGTCCACCGAGGGCACCGTCGACGACCAGCGCAAGGTCGTCGCCGACACCGCCACCACACTCTTCGGGACGCCCGTCCACCCCGGCAACGTGATCGTCGAGACGCTGATCCGGGCCACTGACGAAGCTCCGGAGACCGTCCCGCCGGAGCGGCTGCGCGCACCGGCGGCGCCCCGCGCCTACACGGATCTGGTACGCGACCCCCTGGCCCGCTGGATCGAGACCCGCTTCGGCCTGGCCGTGGACGCGGGGCGTCTGGTCCGCCGGCAGCCCGCGAAGATCGAGGAGGCCGGGCAGGAGCTTGCGGAGGCCTCAGGTGTCGATGCCGAGCAGTGCGTGGCGGCGATCCGCGCCACTCTGGAGGCCGGCTCCGAGGCCCGGCACCCGGTGACGGAGCGGCCGCTGTTCGCGTTCCGGCTGCACCAGTTCCTGTCCAAGGGCGACACCGTGTACGTCACCCTGGAGGACAAGCTCACCCGTCACCTCACCCGCTCCTACCAGCTCGAACAGCCCAACAGCGGTGGCAAGCTGCTGATGCCGCTGGCGTTCTGCCGCGAGTGCGGCCAGGAGTACCTGACGGTGTGGCGCACCGAGAAGGACGGGGAAGTCCGCTACGAGGCGCGGCGGGACACCTCCGCGACCGGTGGCCGACAGGGCGACGGCTACCTGTACGTCGACCACGACCGCCCCTGGCCCTCCGGCGTGCAGTACGCGGTGGACGACCGCCGCCTGCCCGAGTCCTGGCTGGAGCTCGACGACAGGGGCCAGGAGGTCGTCAAGAGGTCGTACCGCGACCGCTGGCCGCGCGCCGTCACTGTCGACCCGCGGGGCCACGAGGGGCAGGGCGAGCTGCGGGCCGCGTTCATCCCGTCGCCGTTCCTGTTCTGCCTGCACTGCGGGGTGGCGTACGAGCAGACCCGCGGCAAGGACTTCGCGAAGCTGGCGACGCTGGACCAGGAGGGCCGTTCCTCGGCGACGTCGCTGATCTCGGCCTCGGTGGTCCGGTCGCTGAAGTCGGTTCCGGAGGAAGCCCTCGAAAAGGAAGCGCGCAAGCTCCTCACCTTCGTCGACAACCGGCAGGACGCCTCGCTCCAGGCCGGCCACTTCAACGACTTCGTCCAGATCACGCAATTGCGGGGTGCGCTGTACCAGGCTGCGCTCGACGCGGGCGAGGACGGCATCCACCACGAGGATCTGGCGGCACTCGTCGGCAGCGCGCTCGGCCTCGACCCGGTCGACTACACCGGCAGGGACGATCTGGCCCCCTCGCTCGCCCGCAACGCCGCCAAGACCCTGCGCGATGTGATCGCCTTCCGGCTGTATCTGGACCTGGAGCGGGGCTGGCGCATCACCATGCCCAATCTGGAGCAGACCGGCCTCCTGGAGATCGGCTACGAGGACCTGGACTGGGTGGCCTCCAAGGACGACCGGTGGGCCGGCACCCATGAGGCGCTGCGCGAGGCCGACCCCGCGCTGCGCGCCGAGATCATGAAGGCGCTCCTCAACGAGATGCGCCGCTCTCTCGCCATCGACGTGTCGTACTTCCGCGAGGACTTCGACGCGTTGCAGCGGGCCAGCGAGGAACGTCTGGTGGACCCGTGGGTGCTGTCCGCCTCGGACCGGCCCAGGGTCGGGACCGCCTATCCGTACCCCTCCCGCCCCGGCCTGGACCGCTCGGCGCTCTTCCTGTCCGCTCGCGGCAAGTTCGGCAAGTACCTCGGGCGGGCGGACGCCTCGTTCAGGAGACTCGACACCGGTGATCTCCAGCTGGTCATCGAGCAGCTGCTCAAGGTGCTGACCAAGGCAGGCCTAGTCAAGGAGGTCGCGGACGCCCCCGAGCGGGCGGGCCGCTACCGCCGGGCGACCTCGGCCGTCCCGACCGGCTACCGGGTGGCGGCGCAGTCCCTGGTCTGGCGTGCCGGCAGGGGCGAGACGGGTACGCACGACCCGCTGACGCGGACGTACCAGAGCGGTGACGGTCCGCGCGTCAACACCTTCTTCCGTGACCTGTACAAGGACGCGGCCGGTGCGCTGTCCGGACTGTTCGCGCGCGAGCACACCGCGCAGGTGGCGCCGCAGGAGCGGGAGGAACGCGAGGAGGCCTTCCGCAAGGCCGAACTGAAGCTGCTGTACTGCTCGCCGACGATGGAGCTGGGTGTCGACATCTCGTCACTGAACGCGGTGATGATGCGCAACGTGCCCCCGACCCCCGCGAACTACGCGCAGCGCTCTGGTCGCGCGGGCCGCAGCGGCCAGCCCGCTCTCGTCACCACGTACTGCGCGACCGGCAACAGCCACGACCAGTACTACTTCCGCCGCTCGGAGCGGATGGTGGCGGGCACGGTCGCACCGCCGCGCCTGGACCTCGCCAACGAGGACCTGGTCCGCTCCCACCTCCAGGGCATCTGGATCGCGGAGACGGGCCTGAAGCTGGGACGGGCCATGTCCGACGTCCTCGACGTGCCGGCTCCGGACAGCGGTGACCGTCTGACTCCCGCCCTGGAACTGCACCCCGACATCCGCGACGGCTCCCTCGACGAAGCGGCGAGGAGCCGTACGGTCGATGCCGCGCTCCGTGTGCTGGGACCGCTGCTGCCCGAATTCGCGGACACCACGTGGTGGTACGACGAGTGGATCCAGGACCAGGTCCGCACCGCCCCCGAGCGCTTCGACGAGGCGTTCGACCGCTGGCGCAAGCTGTTCCGCGCCGCTCTCAAGGACTACTACATCCAGAGCGAGCGGCGTATCGACTACAGCCTCACCGAGGGCGACCGCAAGCGCGCCAACACCCGTCAGCGCGAGGCGTGGACCCAACTCAATCTGCTGATGAACGAGAGCGCGGACAGCAAGTCGGTCCTCTCGGACTTCAACCCGTACCGCTACCTGGCGTCCGAGGGCTTCCTGCCGGGCTACAGCTTCCCGCGACTGCCCCTCGCCGCATACATTCCGACCGTCGGCCGCCGACGCGGGGACGGTGACTACCTCCAGCGGCCCCGCTTCCTCGCCATCCGCGAGTTCGGGCCCGGGGCCCTGATCTACCACGAGGGCGCCCGCTACCAGGTGACCCGGATCCAGCTCCCGCCGGACTCCACCGGCGATCTGGCCACCAGCGAGGCCCGCCGGTGCGCGCAGTGCGGCTACCACCACGACCCGGAACTGCGGGCCGACCGGTGCGAGATGTGCGACGAGCCGCTCGGCTCGGCGACGTACGGCCTCCTCCAGCTGCACACCGTCTACACCACCCGCCGGGAACGGATCTCCTCCGACGAGGAGGAGCGGCGCCGCGCCGGCTTCCGGCTGGAGACCTCGTTCCGCTTCCACGACCGCGGCGCCCGCAAGGGCCGCCTCAACGCGTCCGTCGCCGACGCCTCCGGCGCGTCGATCGCCGATCTCGCGTACGGGGATTCGGCGACGGTACGGATCACCAACACCGGCCGGGTACGCGCCAGGAACGACGAGCCGCCGGGCTACTGGCTGGATCTGGCCGACGGCCGATGGATGAACGACCGTGACGCCGCCGAGGCGTCCGGCGACTCCAGCGAACTGCCTGTGATCGACGCCGACGGCAACGAGCGGCGCCGCAAGAAGCGGGTCATCCCGTACGTCGAGGACCGCCGCAACATCCTGGTCGTGACGCTCGACGAGGCCCTGCACGAGCCCATCGCGCTCACCCTCATGTACGCGCTTGAGCGAGGCATAGAGGCGGCGTTCGAGCTGGAGGACGCGGAGCTCAACAGCGAGCTGCTGCCTCCGGACGACGGCCCGCGGCGCCGCATCCTGTTCACGGAGGCCGCCGAGGGCGGAGCGGGCGTGCTGCGCCGCCTCCAGGCCGAGAAGGGTGCTCTGGCGAAGGCGGCCCGGTACGCGTTGGCCATCTGCCACTTCGACGAGGACGGCACGGACCTGGGCGGCCCGCACCCGGACCGGCCGTGCGCGCTCGGCTGCTACGAGTGCCTGCTGACGTACGGCAACCAGCTCAACCACGCCCTGATCAACCGGCACACGGCACGGGAGGCCCTGGTCCGGCTTGCGACGGCGACGGCCACGAGGGACGCGCGGGGCGAGTCGCGCTCCGAGCAGTTCCGGCGGCTCCTCGACGCGACACCGGCGGAGCCGACCGCGGTCGAGACCGCGGTGGCCGAGGCCGTCGGCCAGGACAACCTGGTGACCTGGCTGAGCGCGCGCGGCCTGCGTCTCCCGGACGAGAAGGAAACCTTCATCACGGATGCCAACGTGCTCGCGGACTACGTCTACCGGCTCCCGGGCGTCAACCTCGCCGTATTCGTCGACGGCCCGGACACGGAGATGACCGCCCTGCGCGACGAGGACGCCGAGGAACGCCTCCTGGACGCCCGCTGGGACTACGTCCGCTTCCCGCACGACGCCGACTGGGACGAGATCGTGGCCCCGCACACCCGCTACTTCGGCACCCCGTCCGCCAACTGACCGTTCACCACGAGGACTCGACGATCCACATGACACTCACGTACACGGCCGGATCCCTGGTGACGGCCCGCGGCCGCGAATGGGTCGTGCTTCCCGAGAGCGCTCCCGATCTGCTGGTGCTGCGCCCCCTGGGCGGCTCGGACGACGACATCGCCGCGGTGTTCCCGGCCTTCGAGGAGGTCAAGGGGGCCGAGTTCGCGGCGCCCGAGCCGAGCGACCTCGGCGACCAGCGGGCGGCCGGACTGCTGCGTACAGCCCTGCGGATCGGCTTCCGGTCCGGAGCGGGCCCGTTCCGCTCGCTGGCCGGGATCGCGGTGGAACCCCGTGCCTACCAGCTCGTGCCGCTCCTGATGG
This sequence comes from Streptomyces sp. NPDC007863, assembly GCF_040633895.1. Lineage (NCBI taxonomy): Bacteria > Bacillati > Actinomycetota > Actinomycetes > Kitasatosporales > Streptomycetaceae > Streptomyces > Streptomyces sp. NPDC007863. Next base: position 195,888 of record NZ_JBEYEI010000017.1, on the reverse strand, counting down.
CGCTGCGGCACAAGACGGTCCGGATGCTGATCTCGGACGACGTCGGCATCGGCAAGACGGTCGAGGCGGGCCTGATCGCGAGCGAACTCCTCGCCCAGGGCGAGGCCACGGGCCTGGCCGTGCTCTGCTCCCCCGCGCTCGCCGAGCAGTGGCAGCAGGAGCTGCGGTCCAAGTTCGGCATCGACGCCGAACTCGTCCTGGCTTCCACGGTCTCCCGCCTCGAACGCGATCTCGACCTCGGCCAGTCGCTCTTCGACCGGTATCCCCACGTGATCGTGTCGACCGACTTCATCAAGTCCCCACGGCACCGTGACGACTTCGTCCGCCACTGCCCCGACCTGGTCATCGTCGACGAGGCCCACACCTGCGTGGCCTCCGACGACACCTCGGCGGGCACGCAGAACCAGCTCCGCTACGAGCTGCTGCGCCGTGTCGCCGAGGACGAGAACCGCCACCTGATCCTGGTGACGGCCACCCCGCACAGCGGCAAGGAATCCGCCTTCCGGAACCTCCTCGGCCTGGTCAAGCCGGAACTCGCCCAGGTTGACCTGGAGTCGGAGGCGGGCCGTAAGCGCCTGGCCCCGCACTTCGTGGCGCGCAAGCGGGCGGACGTACGCCAGTACCTCACCAAGGAGGACGGACTCGGCGACGACAGCCTCGCCGAGCGGACCGCGTTCCCCTCGGACCGCTACTTCAAGGACGAGACCTACAAGCTCTCCCCGGCCTACCGGGCCCTGCTGGACGACGCCATCGCCTACGCGAGCGACCGCGTCGAGGCCGCGAACAGCCAGGGCAGGCGGGAGGCCCGGATCGCCTGGTGGTCGGCAATCGCCCTGCTGCGATCACTGGTGTCGTCACCCCGCGCGGCCTCCCAGACGCTACTCACGCGCTCGGCCGCCGCCGTGGCCGCCTCCGCCGAGGAGGCCGACCGTCTGGGCGCGTCCGTGAACAGTGACGCCGTCGACAGCAACAACCTGGAGGGCATGGACGTGGCCCCCGGCGCGGAGACCGACGAGGCCGGCGCCCGCCTGAAGGAACTCGCCGACCGCGCGGCAGAGCTGGAGGGAGCGGAGCACGACCTCAAGCTCAAGGCGCTGATCAAGCACCTCAAGGCGCTGCTCGCCGACGGCTACCACCCCATCGTCTTCTGCCGCTACATCCCGACCGCCGAGTACGTGGCGGAGAAGCTCAGGGACAAGGGCGGGGTCAAGGCCACCGTCGAGGCCGTCACCGGCACGCTCTCTCCCCAACAACGCATCGAGCGGATCGAGAAGCTCGCCGAGCAGGCGGGCGACGACCCCGCCGCCCGCCGCGTCCTGGTCGCCACCGACTGCCTCTCCGAGGGCGTCAACCTCCAGCACCACTTCGACGCCGTCGTCCATTACGACCTCGCCTGGAACCCGACCCGCCACGACCAGCGCGAAGGCCGCGTCGACCGCTACGGCCAGCGGCGCGACGAGGTCCGCGTCATCACCCTGTACGGCGCGGACAACGGCATCGACGGCAAGGTCCTGGAGGTGCTGATCAGGAAGCACCGGCAGATCAAGAAGGACCTGGGCATCTCCGTGTCCGTCCCGGACGAGATGTCGACGGGCGTGACGGACGCGATCGTCGAGTGGCTGCTCATGCGGGGCCGTGAGAACCAGGACGCGCTGTTCAGCGCGGACGCGTTCAAGGTCAGCACGGAGAAGCTGGAGAGTGACTGGAACTCGGCCGCCGAGCGGGAGAAGGCCTCCCGCTCGCGGTTCGCCCAGCGCTCCATCCACCCCGAGGAGGTGGCCCGCGAGGTCGTCGCCATCCGCGAGGCCCTGGGCGGTGCGGGCGAGATCCGTACCTTCGTACGCCACTCCCTCCAGGCCCTGAGCGCGGTCCTGCGCGACAACGGTGAGGACTTCACCGCCCAGGTCGGAGGCACCCCCGCCGGACTGCGGGACGCGCTCGCGCCGCTCGTCGGCGCGGCCGCCATCGAGCACGACCGTCCCATCCCCTTCCGCGTCGACCCGGCCGTGGCACGCGGCGAGGCCGCCCTGGTCCGCACGGACCCGGTCGTCGGTGCCCTGGCCGCACACGTCCTCAACACCGCCCTGGACCCCGAGGCCGCCGGCGCCCGCCCGGCCCGCCGCTGCGGCGTCATCACCACGGACGCGGTGGCCACCCGGACGACGCTCCTCCTCGTCCGGTACCGCTTCCACCTCACGCTGCCGTCCCGCAGCGGCGAGAAGCAGCTTGTCGCCGAGGACACCCGGCTGCTCGCCTTCCAGGGTTCACCGAAGAACGCGGTGTGGCTCGGGCAGCAGGAGGCCGTGGAGCTCCTCGACGCCTCGGCGACGGAGAACACCGACCCGCACTTCGGCGAGCGCACCATGACCCGCATCCTCGGTCAGCTCCCGGACGTGGCGGAGCACGTGGCCGCGTACGGCGACGAGCTGGCGGCCGAGCTCGACGCCTCGCACCGCCGGGTGCGCGCCGCATCGGGTGAGATCGTCCGCGGTCTGACAGTCACGGCGCAGAAGCCCGCCGACATCCTCGGCACCTACGTCTACCTGCCCGCCGCTCCCGCCGCCGCTTCCACTGGAGTGTCCGCCTGATGTCCGCCACGAACCGCAACCAGGTGTTCACCGCCGTCCACACGGTCGGCGCACTGCTGCCGGCCGACATGCTGGTCCGGATCTCCGAGGCCAAGTCCACCAAGGACCTGCGGGGTCTAGCCCCCGCCGACTACCGCATCGCCGGCTCCCGGTCCGTGCGCGACGAGGCCGAGCGCCACTGGGACAACCTCAAGTCGCTCTGGCGCGAGCTGCGTGAGAAGCTGCCCGTCGAGCCCGAGGCGTCGGTACGCCCGGACAGCACTGGGTATGCCCGCGCCAACTGGGTGGAGCCGCTGTTCGAGGCGCTGGGCTTCGGCCACCTCGACCAGGTCGGGGAAGGCGGCATCGTCGCCTCCGATGGCAGCAAGACGTTTCCGGTCAGCCACCGCCGTGACAACACACTCGTACACATCACCACCTGGAACGCGAAGCTGGACACGCGTCCGGGGGCTGGCCTCCCGGCCCCTCAGTCGCTCCTCCAAGAGGCGCTGAACCGCACGGACCCGCACCTGTGGGCCCTCCTGACGAACGGCCGCCGGCTGCGGCTGCTGCGCGACTCCAACGCCCTCGCCACCACGTCGTACGTCGAGTTCGACCTGGAGGCGATCTTCGACGGCGAGCTGTTCAGCGAGTTCGTCCTCCTGTACCGGCTCCTGCACGCCTCCCGGTTCCGCTCCCCGGACGGTGCCGCGACGCAGTGGAACTGCTGGCTGGAGGTGTGGCGGGACGCAGCGATCCGTCTCGGCGCACGCTTCCTCGACGACATAAGCGAAGGCGTGCGCCTGGCGCTCAAGGAGCTCGGCACGGGCTTCCTGAAGCACCCGGCGAACAGCACCCTGCGGGACAACCTCAAGGCCGACGCCTACCACGCCGCTCTGCTGCGGCTCGTCTACCGACTCCTCTTCATCTTCGTCGCCGAGGACCGCGAGGCGCTGCATCCGAAGGGGACAAGCGCGGAGGCGCGGCAGCGCTACGCGGCCTACTTCTCCACCTCGCGGCTCCGTGACCACTCCCGCCGCCGCCGCGGCACCTCCCACACGGACCGGTACCAGGCTCTGTCCCTGGTCCTGGACGCGCTGGGAGACGAGAGGGGGCGTCCCGAACTCGGCCTGCCGGGCCTGGGCGGCCTGTTCGACGTGACGAAGGCCGACGCCCCGCTGCGAGGCATGAGCCTCTCCAACGAGCACCTGCTCGCCGCCATACGGCATCTCTCGGTCGTACGGGACACTGAGGCCGCCCGCTGGCGGAAGGTCGACTACCGCACGCTGGACGCCGAGGAGTTGGGCGCGATCTACGAGTCGCTGCTCGCCCTCGTCCCCAAGTACAGCGCCGAGAACCGCTCCTTCGAGCTGGTCGTACGAGCCGGCAACGAGCGCAAGAAGACCGGCTCGTACTACACCCCCAGTTCCCTCGTCGACGTCCTCCTCGACTCGACGCTCGACCCGGTGATCGACAAGGCGCAGGAGCGGGGGGAACAGCGGGCCGCCGAGGCCCACCAGACGGGCTCGGATGCGGCCGAGACGATCATCGACGAACTGCTGTCCCTGACCGTCTGCGACCCGGCCTGCGGCTCCGGCCACTTCCTGGTGGCGGCGGCGCGCCGTATCGCCAAGCGGGTCGCGGCGGTACGGGACAACACGCCGGAGCCGACGCCGGACAGCGTGCGGCACGCCCTGCACGAAGTCGTGGCCAGGTGCGTGTACGGCGTCGACCTCAACCCCATGGCCGTGGAACTGGCCAAGGTCTCGCTGTGGATGGAGGCACTGGAGCCGGGCAAGGCGCTGGGATTCCTCGACGCGCACGTCAAACTGGGGAACGGGCTCATCGGAGCGACGCCTGCGCTGCTGCGCGGCGGAATCCCGGACGAAGCCTTCAAAGCGGTCGAGGGCGACGACACGAAGGTCGCCAGCAGATGGCAGCGGGAAAACAAGGAGCAACACAAGGGCGTCTTCACGCTGGATGCCGAGGCCGACGCCATGGTGAGCGTCACGAACGCGACGTTCGCCTCTGAGCTGCGCACCCTTGTGGACAACGCGCCCACGGACAAGCTGGGCCAGGTCCGTGCCCTTGCTGAGCGCTACCACGCGTGGGAGCAGTCCCCGGCGTACCGCGATGCTCTGCACATCGCGAACGCGTGGTGTGCCGCGTTCATGTGGGAGAAGACGGACGCTGCGCCGGCACCGGTCACCCAGGGCGTCTTCAAGGCGCTCCAGAAGGAGGAGGGCCCGGGGGCGGGCGCGCTGGAGGAGACCCATCACGAGATCGGCCGACTCAGCCAGGAGTATCGGTTCTTCCACTGGCACCTGGAGTTCCCAGAGATCTTCAACGTCCCGGAGGACCCGACAGCGGAGGGGGTCGACCCGGTGACGGGGTGGGCGGGGGGCTTCAGCTGTGTGCTGGGGAACCCGCCGTGGGACAAGGTCGACTTCGAGGACAAGAAGTACTTCAGCGTGGTCGAGCCGGCGTTGGCCGAGATCTCCGGGACGGCACGGCGCACGGCGATCGCCGAGTGGGCGGCGGAGAACCCGGAGGAGGGGGAGCGGTACACGGCGGCCAGGCGGCGGGTGAAGTCGTCGTTCCTGTTCCTGGGGTCGTCGGGGGCGTATCCGCAGCTGCGGAAGGGGTTGTCGGTCAAGGGCGTCAACTCCCTGCAGACGGACCAGTTGTTCACGGAGCGGTTCGTGTCCGTGACGGCGCCCGAGGGGCGGTGCGGGACGGTCGTACCGACGCAGATCGCCACGGGCGCGGGCGCGCAGTTCTTGTTCCAGGACCTGACGCGGCGGGGTGCGGTGAAGCACCTGTACGACTTCGAGAACGGCAAGCGGGAGAAGCTGTTCCCGGCGGTTCACGCCAGCTACCAGTTCGCGCTGATCTCGCTGACGGGGCGGGGCACGAGGGAAGAGGCGGCGCGGTTCGCGTTCTTCCTGGGACATCCGGACGAGCTTGCCGACGGTGGGGCTGTCTTCGCCCTGTCGCCCGAGGAGATCGCGCTCATCAACCCGAACACGGGGACGCTGCCGGTGTTCCGGACGCGGAAGGACGCGGACCTGACCGCCTCCATTCAGCGGCGTGTTCCGGTGCTGGTGAGGGAGGGGGACAAGGAGGGAAACCCTTGGGGCATCACCTTCAAGAACTTCTTCAACATGACCGACGACTCCGACCTGTTCCGAAGCCGAGCCACCCTCGCTGCAGAGGGCTGGGACCTGGAGGGGAACGTCTTCGTCCGTGACGACAAGCGCATGCTCCCGCTCTACGAGGGCAAGATGGCTCATCTCTTCGACCACCGCTGGAATCGCTACCACGGTCCGGGCAACGACGACTACGAGCCCGTCATGCTGGAGGAGAAGAGGGATGCGTTTGGCGTGACGCTCCCGCGCCACTGGGTCCAGGAAAGCGGGCGCATCCGCACGGTCCGCAACCGAAAGGAGGTCGACATCCCCGGCGTGGACCTTCGACTAGAGGCACTCGAATGGGACCGGGGCTGGCTGCTGGGTTGGCGTGACGTCGCCCGGGCTACGGATGAGCGGACCGCCATTCCGGCGTTTCTGCCGAAGGCGGCTGTGGGCCACAAGTTCCCGCTGATGTTCCCGGCTGTCGCAGCGGACCTCGTGGCCGCTCTGATCGCTGCCCAGAGTTCTCTGGTGTTTGATTACGTGTCGCGGCAGAAGGTGGGGGCCATCAGCATGGCCCTCTTCATCTGGAAGCAGCTCCCCGTCCCGCACCCCGACGATTTGGCCCCCCACACCGCCTTCGTCACCCCGCGCGTGCTGGAACTCGTCTACTCGTCCTGGGAGATGGAGCCCCTGGCCGTCGACCTCGGCGACACCGACGTTCCCTTCATCTGGAACGAAGACCGCCGCACCCAGATCCGCGCCGAACTCGACGCGTACTTCTTCCACCTCTACGGCGTGTCACGCGAGGACGCCGACTACATTCTGGAGTCCTTCCAAACCGAGAACGGCGGCTTGAAGAACAACGAGATCGGCAAATACGGCGAGTACCGAACCAAGCGTCTCGTCCTCGCCGAGTACGACCGCATGGCCGAGGCCGGTCTCACCATGGAGACGCCCCTGATCGACGGCAAGAACTACACGTCAACGCTCACCCCGCCCCCGGGCCAGGGCCCCCGGCACGAGGCCCGGCCCGAGGCCGGCTGAGCCGTCGCCGCAGCGCGGCTGGGCCCGCCGAAAGAGGGGGCTCAGCCGCGCGCGGCGTACTGCACGAACTGCGTCCAGCCGTCGCGGCCGACGGAGAAGTCAGGGCGGGCCGGGTCCTTGGAGTCACGGACGTGGATGGCATGGTCGGCGACGGCGACCTCCACGCAGTCGTCTCCCTGTGTGCCGCTGTAGCTGGACTTGAACCAGGCGAGTTCCGTCGTAGTCATAGCTCTCCTCGCAGTCGCTCCAGCAGACCCCGCGATTCCTTGGGGTTCAGGCCTGCGAGCGCAGTGTGTCATAGCGCTGCTGAAGGAGGCTCACCTCTTTCGGGTCGGCGATCAGCCGCCCGTTCTGCTGCCCTTCGGAGTACGCGAGGCGCTTCCCCTCCGGGGTTTCCAACAGCTGCACCGAGCCGTCCAGGCAGGAGTGGAACTCCGCCTCCTGCGGTACGACTTGCAGCGTCACATTGCGTGGAGCACTGCGCTCCAGCACGGAGTCCAGCATGCACCGCGTCACCTCCGCACCGCCGAGCCGCCTACGGAAGACCGACTCCTCCACGATGAAGCTGAACGCCACATGCAGCCTCTCGTGCAGCATCTTCTGCCGCTCCAACCGCGCGGCGACCTGCGCCTCTACCTGCCCGTCCGTCAGCAGCGGGATGCTGTCAGGGCCTGGACGACCGCCCCGAACGTCCGCAGACTGTCCGAGGCGTCCGGCTCCCGCTCCCCGTCGCCGCCGTGCTCCGCCATACGCAGCCACCTCCACGTGCGCACCCCGCGGGCCCTCCCCCGCGCGGGACTCACCCAGAGTGACGGGAAGCGCCGCGTACTGTCCACCCTGCGTTTCCATACGCTGACTTCCCGTACGGAGTGTGGTACTCGCGTACGCCCCCCGCGCGCGGGCCACCGTGGCCCCCATGAACCACACCGCGACTCAACCACCGCACACCGAGAGCATGTTCAGCCAGCTCCTGTCGGGCACCCGCAGGGGCGCCCGGCTCGCTCGGCTGCTCGCGGCGAACGAGCTCCGCGCCTGGGATCTCGCGCCCGGCGTCACCGAGCGTGCCGAGCAGATCATCGGCGAGCTCGCCGCCAACGCGGCGCTGCACGGGCGGGTGCCGGGACGCGGCTTCCGGCTCCGGCTGCTGCTCGGCGGCAGCCCGCGCGCCCTCCACATCGAGGTCACCGACGCGCGGGGCGACCGTCCGCCGGTCCTCGCCGAGAGCGCCCTCGCCGACGAGGGCGGTCGGGGGCTGCTCCTGGTGTCCGGGCTCGCCGACCGGTGGGGAGTGGTGCCGTTCCCGCCGGGCGGCACGACGGTGTGGGCGGCGATCCACCTGGATCCCGGCCCGGGTGCCGAGCTCAGTGGGTGAGCTGGGCGTTCTCCTCCTGCTCGGCGAAGGCCGGCCCGCCGATCTCGGCGTGCTTCCCGTCGGCCACGCCCTGCCAGTAACCCGTGCCCTTGAACTTGGTCGGGCGCGCCTTGGCGAGCTTCGGATAACGGGCGGAGACCTGCGCCTCGACGACGGCCGAGCGGTCCGCGAGGACCAGGGCGACACTGCGCCCACCCGCGCTCGTGTCCAGCGGGTCGGACTGCTGCTCGTCGGCGGCCGCCCGTGCCGCCCGCTGGGCCGCACCGATGCGCGCGGTGACCTCGCGGATGAAACCGAGCATCCAGGATCGCTTGTACGCGCGCACGTCCTCGCCCTCGGGCCGGTGCAGGGCGTCCGCCGTGTCCGCTCCGCTCAGCATCTGGAAGCGCAGGCTCGTGAACAGGACCTCGGTGGCGTGGAGATCCGCATCGAAGCCGAAGAGGTGCACCCGGTGCCGGTTGTCCTTTCCGCCGGGGTAGACCGCGTGGCACCGCATCTCGTGCGCGATCCAGCTGAGCAGCCGCCGGGCCTCCTTGACGTACGGAGGACTCACGTCGATGACCTTGTCCACCGGCCGCCCCGGTTCGGAGACGTCGTCGAGCATGGCCTGTTCGATGCCGTACTTGGCCATGAGCTCGGTGGCCTTGTCGAGGAAGGTGCGGGCCTCCTGCTCCGTGACGCTCGAGTCCTCCGCCTGCCGCAGCAGCGCCCTGACCTTGCCGAGCAGCGCGGCCGGCAGGCCACCGGCGGCCGGACGTACGACCTGCTCCTCGGGTGCCTTGCCCGCCTCAGGACCGTCGTCGTCCGACCAGTCGTCCGTGTCGCTGTCGCCGTCCTGCCGGGCGATCGCGTCGGCCAGATCGTCGGGCTCGGGAGCCAGCACCGCGAGCGACGCCAGTGCCCACCGCCGCCAGGCCAGGGCGTCCTCTTCCCGTACGCGTGCGAGGACCGTACGCAGCCGCTGAAGTCCGCCGTCGGCCCCCACGGTGAAGAACTGCAGTCGTGCGTACCCGAGTCGTGCGACGGCAAGGAGTGCACAGAGGTCGAACGCGTTGTCGGCCGCGTAGTGGACGTCGATCCCGGGTTCGGGGTACCACTCGGGCTCCGGCGCCAGGGACGTGCCCCACCCTGTATCCGCGAAGAGGTCGAAGGACTCCTGTACGGGCTCGGCCCCGGTCCTGACACGCAGCACGGACGCCGACGGCTCGCCCGAGTACGCCTTCGCCGCGGCTCTCTCCTGCGGGGAGGTGACGATGTGGTACCAGACGGGCAGCGAGCCCTCCATCCCGTGCCAGGTGGGCCTGCCCTGCGCCACGAGTTCCGCTGCCTTCACGACCTCGGCGTCGTCCGGGGCTTCGCCCTGCCAGTCGAGGAAGTCGAGGAAAGCGTCCAGATAGTCGGCGGCGGACCGCCGTGGACCGTGTCTGCTGTCGCTCAGGAGGGCGCGCTCGCAGGCGGACAGCGCGTCGATCACAGGCTGGAGGACAACCGACATGTACCGCTTGACGGCCTCGGACAGCTCCGCGAGGAACGCCCGGGCGGCGTCCGAGCCGCCCGCCTGATGCGCACGCCGCCAGGCTTCGAGCGCTTCGGCACACGCCTGCTGCTCGGCCAGCCACACCAGATGCCCGGCGGCCTGGAGGTGCTCCTCGCGCAGGAGCACGGCGTCCTGGACCGTCGCGGCGGTCTCCGGAGCGTCGAGCACGGCTCGCGCGAGGAGTCCCACCGGCTCGGGCTCGTGGGCGAAGAACTCCGCCAGGGTGAGGAGCTCCCGGCCGTGGTGGCGCGGCGTGCGCTCCGGGGTGTCGACGGGCCCGTTCCACGGAACCTCGGCCGACCAGCGGGAGTTCCATTCGGCGAAGTCCCGGTCCATGTCTCCGGTGCGGGGCTGGTTCCGCCTCCACCACCAGAGCAGCATCTGCTCCCAGGCCTCGGCGTTCCAGGACCACAGGGCCGGCTCGTCGCCCGGGGCGAGACGGGAGCGCAGTTCCCGCACCGAATCCGTCAGATCGTGGGGGTGGGCGCCCGGAATCAGCCGCTCCAGCCAGTGGACGGTCTCGGCCACGGACCGGGCCCGCGCCTGGTCGGCCGCCACGCGCGCGATCGTGGCTGCCGCCAGTCGGTATTGATCGCCGAAGTCGGCCGGAAGCAGCCCGTACAGCTGAGCTCCGTCGATCTCCAGGGCCTTGGCGAGGTCCTGGACCCGGGCCTCCAGCCATTCCTGGCGGGCCTTCCTGAAGAACTGTTCCGCCTGCGATTCCGGGCCCCAGTAGCTCACAAGATCCCCCTGTTGTCAGTGCGGCCGCCTAGTCTTCCGTAAGAGATCGATGTCTACGGACGGGGAGGCCGTGACCATGGCCGAGGAATATCCGGAATTCTGCCTGCGGCTGCCCAACGGCGGGCCGGTGGCGCGCGGCCGGCAGACGAACGAGATGGGGACGAACGGCAGCCGGAGGTTCATCGTCGGGCCAGGGCAACCCGTACGGAACGACGTAGTCCCCTCCTTCCCCTCACGCGTGCCATCGGCCTACCGCCTGCGCGAGAAGCTGATCGAAGCCGGCGCAATCAGGCCCTCGGACAAGTGGCCCGACTGGCTGGAGACCATGGAGGAACTCACCTTCAACTCCCCCACCGAAGCCGCAAACGTCCTCGTCGGCAGCAGCATCAATGGCTGGCTCGCCTGGAAGACCGAGGACGGCCGCCCGCTGTCGGACTTCATGCCCGGCGCGTCGTGGGGCCCCAACCGCGCCTGGCTCGTGCGCGGATCCAACGTCACCGGTCTCGACCTCGTGCGCCGCATGTGGCTGCCGGAGGAGCGGGTGACCCTGGCGGCCCCTCGGCTGCGGCAGGGTGTCGGGCAGGGCATCAGCAAGGAGCAGGTGCGCACCTTCGTGGAGGAGGATTACGAGTCCACGGCGACGTACGGCCAGAAGCAGCAGCTCACCGATGAGGTGCACGCCTTCCTCTCCCGGATGAAGGAGGGCGATACGGTCTGCACCATCTCCGACGGACGTCTCTACGTGGGTCAGATCACCGGTGAGGTCCAGCAGATCGAGTCCGACGACCGCCGGTCCAATCTTCGCCGACCGGTGTCGTGGCAGGACGCCGGCCACCCGTACGACGATCTGCCCGAGGAGCTGAAGCAGAAGCTCTCCATCCAGCACGACGTGGTGGAGCTGACCTCCGTCCAGTCGGTGATCGACGGGCTCGGTCTCACCGACGAGGAGCTGGCGGACGAGGCCGAGGCCATAGAGCGGGACCCCAGCGTGGAGCTTCCGGCGATCACCGTACGACGGGAACTGGATCTGCCCGAGCCGACGGACGCGCTGGCCGCGGAACTGCTGGTCCACGACACGGACTGGCTGCGCGAGGTCCGTGATCTCCTCTGGGACGAACGGCAGCTGGTGCTCTACGGCCCGCCCGGCACGGGCAAGACCTATCTCGCCCTGAAGCTGGCGGAGTTCCTGGGCGGCGGGCCCGAGCAGGTGAAACTGGTGCAGTTCCACCCCTCGTACGCCTACGAGGACTTCGTCGAAGGCATCCGCCCGAAGGAGGACCCCAAGACCCACGAGGTGGCCTTCCGCCTGACCGCCGGGCCTCTGCGGGACCTGGCCGACCTCGCCAACAAGGAGGGTAACCGGCACATCCCGCACTTCCTGATCATCGACGAGATCAACCGGGCCAACCTGGCGAAGGTCTTCGGCGAGCTGTACTTCCTCCTGGAGTACCGGGACAGGGGGGTCCAGCTGCCCTACTCCGGCGACGACTTCGCGCTGCCGCCGAACCTGTTCGTCATCGGCACGATGAACACGGCCGACCGTTCGATCGCGCTCGTGGACGCCGCCATGCGACGCCGGTTCGCGTTCGTGGAGCTGTCCCCGCGGACCGAGCCGACCATCGGGCTCCTCCGCCGCTGGCTGACCTCCCAGGAGCGGGACTCCGAGCCCGCCGACCTCCTTGACGCGCTCAACTCCCGTATCGACGACGCCGATTTCCGGATCGGGCCCTCGTATCTGATGAAGAAGGGCGTGTACCGGGACGGCGGCCTGGAGCGGACCTGGCGGACGAAGATCCTTCCCCTCCTCGAAGAGCACCACTACGGCGAGGGAGTCGACATCGAGAAGCGGTACGGGCTCTCCGCTCTGCGGCGGTCCCTGCCGGCTCTTCCGGAGTCGCCCGCGTGAGCGTCACCGTCGAGCTCGTCGAGCACGCGCCCGCCACCGGTCACGTCCTGCCGGACGCGGTGGGGCGCGCGCTGGCCGCTTCGCGGATCGTGGACGCCTCCCCCGATCCGTACACGCCGGGCACCTGGCTGCTGCGGGCCGGCAGCAAGGTCGGGGCCGTCAGCGTCGACGGCCCGGGGCTCGGCTCCCCCGCCACCGTCCGGATCACGCCCAAAGTGCCCATCGCCAGGCTGTTCTTCCTGCTCGGCTACAGCCTCGATCCACGCGGCGGGTGGCGCGGCGGTCAGGTCGACGCGGCCGAGCACCGCGACCTGCTGCCAGCCCTCGCCCACGCGGTGGAGCGGCAGATCGACCGGGCATTGCGGCAAGGGCTGCTTCAGGGGTACCGGGAGACCGAGGAGTCCGCTCTGGTCGTACGGGGAAGGACCCGGGAGACCGACCAGATACGGCGGCGTTTCGGTGCCCCGCTACCGGTCGAGGTGACATATGACGAGTTCACCACGGACATCGCCGAGAACCGGATTCTGCGGACCGCGGTGGAGCGGCTGCTGCGCCTGCCCGGCGTGCCGCGAGATGTGCGGCGCCGGCTGCTGCACCACCGGTTGCGGCTCGCCGACGTCACACCGATCGTCCGGGGGCAGTCGCTGCCCAGCTGGCAGCCGTCCCGTCTCAACGCGCGCTATCAGCACGCCCTGCACCTCGCCCGCGCCGTCCTCGACGACGCGTCGCCCGAACACGCCCTGGGCGGGCTACGCATCGACGGATTCCTGTTCAACATGAACAAGCTCTTCGAGGACTTCGTGACGGTCGCGCTGCGCGAGTCCCTGCGCGGGACGGACCTCGGGTGCCGCTTGCAGGACTCCCACCATCTCGACGAGGCAGCCGCCATCCGCATGAAGCCCGACTTCGTGCTGTACCGGCCGGACGCCACGCCGCTGGCGGTCGCCGACGCCAAGTACAAGGCGGAGAAACGCGACGGCTACCCGGACGCCGACCTGTACCAGATGCTGGCCTACTGCACGGCCCTCGGCCTCCCCGAGGGCCATCTCGTCTACGCGAAGGGGAACGAGCCGCACGCGGCCCACCGGGTACGGAACGCGGGGGTCGTCATCCACCAGCACGCGCTGGATCTCGACCAGGCACCCGCCGCCCTGCTCGCCGACATCGCGTCCGTCTCCCGGCATATGCAGGCCGACCGGTCCGTATGATCGACGGCGGAGCGTCCGTCCAGGGTGGGGAGTTCACGTCGTGCCGCAGCTCGCGTTCGCCAACAGCTTCTGGGAGAGCTACGACGTCCTGGAGAAGCCCGTCAAGGCCGGCGTACGCAAGGCGATGGCGAAGTTCCAGCTCCTCACCGTCGCCGGACTCCACGCGGACAAGGGACTGCACCTGGAGTCCGTGGACAACGCCCGCGATCCCCGTATGCGCACCATCCGCATCAACGACTTCTGGCGCGGCGTCGTCCTCGCCCCTGACGACGGCAGTGATGTCTTCCTGCTGGTCAATGTCGTACCGCACGACGACGCGTACACCTGGGCGGCCAAGCGGCTCTACACGACGAACAAGGCGACGCGCGGTCTCGAAGTGCGCAACGTCGTCGCGATCGAACAGCTCACCCCGGCCCTGGAGAAGGCGGCCGCAAGCGCCCCGTCCCTGCTGTTCGCGGCGTACTCGGACACCGTGTTGCGGGATCTCGGCATCGACGAGCAGGTACTACGGGCAGTGCGCACCGTCGTCGACAAGCCTCAGCTGGAGGCGTTCGGAACGCTCCTGCCGGAGGACCAGTTCGAGGCTTTGCAGTATCTCGCCGAGGGGTTCAGCCCGGACGAGGTCTACCGGGATGTCGTCGCCGTGCGCCGCCCGGCCGACGCCGGACCGGATCCCGACGAGAGTCTCGCCGTGGTCATCGCCAACACCGCGAGCCGCATCACCCTGGTCACGGGCCCGGACGAGTTGACCGAGGTCCTGGAGAAGCCGTTCGCCGCGTGGCGGGTGTTCCTGCATCCGTCGCAGCGCCGTATCGCCTACCGCGTCTCCTACGGCGGCCCGGTGCAGGTGAGCGGTGGGCCCGGCACCGGCAAGACGGTCGTGGCGTTGCACCGCGTCAAGCACCTGCTGTCGCGTGCGCCCGACACCCGCGTGCTGCTCACCACGTACACCAACGCTCTCGCCGCCACCCTGCGGGAGAGCCTCTCCCTGCTGCTCGACGGCGACGCGGCTCAGCTGGCCCGCGTCGACGTGACCACGGTGAACGCCTACGCGCACCGCACCGTCACCGAGGCCGACGGCCGGGCACCCTCGCCCGTCGGCGACCGGGACGAGCGGCAGGTGTGGGAGCGGGTGATCAAGAAGCTGGGCCTGCCGTGGACCGAGCAGTTCCTCGCCCAGGAATACCGGCACGTCATCCTGGCCCAGGACATCCGTGATCTCGACACGTACCGCACCTCACCGCGGCGGGGCCGGGGCAGCGCGCTCTCCACGGCACGCCGTGAGCAGCTGTGGCCCGCCGTCGAACTCTTCGAATCGATCCTGCGCGAGCGCGGGGTGAGCACGCACCTTCAGGTGTGTGCCCGGGCCGCCCGCATCCTGGAGCGGACGGGCCCCGGCTACGACCACGTCGTCGTCGACGAGGCGCAGGACCTGCACCCGGCCCAGTGGCGCGTGCTGCGCGGCGCCGCCGCGCCCGGGAGCGACGACCTGTTCCTCACGGGCGACCCCCATCAGCGGATCTACGACTCCAAGGTGTCACTCGGCTCGCTGGGCATCTCCGTGGCGGGGCGGTCGAACCGCCTGCGCATCAACTACCGCAGCACGGAGGAGATCCTGACCTGGTCGACAGGCGTCCTGACGTCGGTGGCCGTCGAGGATCTCGCCGGCCAGGGCGCGGACAGTCTCGCCGGTTACCGCTCCCTGCTGCACGGCCGCAGGCCCCGGGTCGAGGGATACGCCTCCGAGGCAGCCGAGGTCGCCGCGCTGGTCGAGCGGGTGGAGGAGTGGATCGGGCAGGGCATCCGGCCGTCCGAGATCGGCGTCTGCGCGCGCTTCAACCTGCTCCTCGACAAGGTGGTCGAGAAGCTGCGTGCGGCGGGCATCCCCGTGGCGAGGGTCCGGGACAACCCCGGGCCGGAGTCGGACGGGGTACGGGTGGCCACGATGCACGCCATGAAGGGCCTGGAGTTCCGGTGCGTGGCGGTCCTCGGGACGACGTCGACCGCCCTGCCGTTCGCCCGGGAGGTGACCCCGGCCGCGCTCGACCCGATCCAGCACGCGTCGGATCTGCTGCGCGAGCGGTGCTTGCTGTTCGTCGCCTGCACCCGGGCCAGGGAGGTTCTGCACGTTTCCTGGACCGGGGTCCCCAGCGAGTTCGTGCCCCGCTCGGACGATCGCTGACCGGCCGCCGCGCTCAGTCGCCGGCGGCGGGCGGGGTCAGCGCACCGTTCCCCAGGCCACCCCGGGCCAACTCCACGGCTTCCCGGCCGAGCTGCGCCACCCTGCTCAGGCGCTCCTCGAACTCCTGGAGCTCCCTGAAGGCCTGTCCGTAGCGGCGCTGCAACTCGATGTCCAGCTGCGGGATGCGGGCGCCTCTGCTGTCCAGTCGGTACGTGCCACTGGTGCTGGTGGAATGGCGGACGTTCGCCGGGCTGCGCAGGAAGCCGCGCAGATAGTCGGTGTCGAGCTGGTCGCTGACCGACACGGGTTCCCCGTCGCCGTACTCGACGAGCCCCGCCCGGGCGAGCTCGGCGACGCCGACCGTCGAGGTGTCGAGCGATCCCGGGCCCGCGCCCTCGGCGAGCGGGGGCAGCAGCGCGGCGAGCCGCTCCAGCTGCTGCTCGAGGCGCGCGCGCAGAGACTCGTACTCGGCCCGGAAATCGCGGTGTGACGCCGCGGTGTGCCGGCCGGGGGTGAGGTCGACGACATCGTCGAGCAGCTCGATCAACGGCACGTCCACCACCTGGTGCGGGGCGGGCTCCAACGGTCCGTCCGGGCTGTTCCCCGTCAGGTCGACCAGCCGTACGACATCGGACGTCTCTCCGGGAACACGCGGTCGAACGAGCTCCCACACATGGACCGGGACCGCGTGCGTGGAGGCGATGCCCGCGGGAAGGGCGACGATCCGGGCGAGCAGCCCCCGGCGCACGATCTCGGCGCGGATCCGGCGGCCGGCTTTGCGGTATGCCACCGACGCCGGCATGACCATCACGACCCTGCCGCCCGGCGCCACGTGGGCGTAGGCGTGCTGGAGCCAGGCCAGCTCGCCCTCCGCGCGAGGCGGAGTACCGAACTCCCAGCGGGAGTCGAGCAGCAGGGACTCCCGGCCCCAGTCCGTGACGCCCACGGGTGGATCGCAGACGACGAGGTCCGCTTGAAGGCCGGTCCACTGGTCGGCGGCGAGGGAGTCACCCGCAACAACGGTGACGTCCGTACGCCCTGCCAATTCCGCCCGTAGCTGCGCCAGGCGCGCACTCTGCGGGTTGCGCTCCTGGCCGAAACGTTTCAGCCCCTGGCCCGGACCGACCGCGAGGAGCAGGGTGCCATTGCCGCAAGCGGGATCGAACAGCGTGGCATCGGCTGGTACATCACCCGCGAAGTGGCGCACGGCTCGGACGATCCGCTCGGAGGTGACGTTGTCGGATCCCGCGCGGCCCGCCGAGGCGGCGAGTCGAGCGACCAGGCCCTCGACCAGCAGGCCCGCCGATTCCGTCCGCGCCAGTTCGTCGGAGAGCAGGGCCGCGTCGGGGGGCAGGTTTGGGGTGGGCTCCTGCTGGGACAGATGGCGGGCGACATCCGTGACGCCTACGGAGATCTCCTCCCCGTAGGCGGCCCTCAGTGCCTGCCAGAGCCGCACCTCGGCCGAGATGTCCTGGCCCTTGTTCTGCTTCTCCAGCCAGGCCTGCACCTCACCCAGGGCGAACAGTGGACTGTTCGCGCCCCCGCCCCGGGGTGCGGGGAAGTCTTCGTAACGCCGACGCCAGTTGGAGACCGCCGCCCGAGTCACACCGGCGAGGCGAGCGATCTCAGAACCGGATACGAGCCGGTCCTTCACTGCCGCGTCTGCTTCACTCATACGTCGAGCGTACACGAGAGGGTCCATTCATCACCATCAACAACGCGTTGACGTCGTACACACACTTTTCTCGGCTCTGTCGACGCTGGGGATCCGGTCCGCCGCCAGGCCGCCCTCGGTGGGATGCCAGTCTGCGGCCTGCCCTGCTCCGTGGCGGTGCGGTCGATGGTTTGTGTGGCGCATGCGCTGTTGGTGCGGAAGTCGTCCTCCCACACAACCGCAGGCGCCATGGAAGTGGTGTTGTCCACCAGAACGTATTCGCCGTGCAGGAGGTCCTTGTAGATGCCCGCCATCATGCGCAGGGTGAGACAGGTGTCTTTCGCGCAATGCTCAGAACTTGTGGATCAGTCCCGGGCGGGGACGCGGAGGGCGTACCTTCCCGAATGATCCTGTGATGGTCACCGAGTAGGCCCGCGTTCGCAGCGCGGGTCGGGAAGGGCTGCCCGTGCTCAGCGTAGTCACCTCCGAGGGCTCCACCGAATCCGGCTCCCTGATCGACGAGATCGTCCGTGAGGGCGCCCGGCTGATGCTGGCCGCCGCGCTGGAGACCGAAGTCAACTAGTGCATAGCCGAGTTGGCCGCCGAGCGGGACGAGTGCGGGCATCGGCTGGTGGTCCGCAACGGCCACCACCGGACGCGGACCGTGGTCACCGCCGCGGCCCCGTCGAGGTCACCGCGCCGCGCGTGAACGACCACCGGATCGACGAGGCCACCGGGGAGCGCAAGCGGTTCTCCTCGAAGATCCTGGCGCCGTGGTGCCGCAAGTCCCCGAAGATCTCCGAGGTGCTGCCGCTGCTCTACCTGCACGGACTGTCGTCCGGGGACTTCGTGCCCGCGCTGGAGCAGTTCCTCGGCTCGGCGGCCGGACTGTCGCCGGCCGCGGTGACCCGGCTGACGAAGCAGTGGGGCGAGGGCCACGCGGCCTTCCAGGACCGGGACCTGTCGGACCGTGACTTCGTCTACGTGTGGGCGGACGGCGTGCACCCGAAGGTCCGGCTCGGGCAGGCGCACTCGTGCGTGCTGGTGCTGCTCGGGGTGCGACTGGACTGCACGAAGGAGCTCATCGCACTCGCGGAGGGGCTGCGGGAGTCGACCGAGTCGTGGGCGGACCTGCTGCGCGACTGCCGCCGCCGGGGCGTGCGCGACCCGGAGATGGTCGTCGGCGACGACGCGATGGGCCTGTGGAGGGCGCTGGTCGAGGTGTTCCCGGGCGCACGGCACCGGCGCTGCCGGATCCACGAAACCAGGAATGTCACGAACTGCCTGCCGAAGTCCGCACAGCCGGGCGCGACGAAGGCGATGCAAGAGATCTGCAACGCGGAGGACCGCGCGCACGCGGAGAAGGCGATCGACGCGTTCGCCCGCGCCTACGGCACGAAGTGGCCCAAGGCCGTCGCGAAGATCACCGAGGACCGGGACGAGCTGCCGGCGTTCTACGACTTCCCGGCCGGGCACTGGGTCCACCTGCGGACCACGAACCCCATCGAGTCGACGTTCTCCACGGTCAAGCTGAGGACGAAGGTCACCCGCGGCGCCGGCCGCCCGGCCGCGGCCCTCGCGATGGTGTTCAAGCTCGTCGAGTCCGTCCAGGCCCGCTGGCGGGCGATAACCGGAGCCCACCTGGTCCCGCTCGTCCGCGCGGGCGCCCGCTTCGAGGACGGTCTGCTGGTCGAACGCGCCGAGAGCCACGCGGCCTGAGGGGAATGCGCAGATGACCGTCTTCGACACCTACGGCACGAACGCCCACACGGCCAAGGAGTTGGCCGACCTGCTCGCCGAACGGCTCAACGTGACTTCGCCGAACGCGAGAGCGACTACCGCGACGTCTACTTCCTGGCCACCCTCGCCGACACGACCCGCCTCCAGGTCCAGCCGAACGCGATTCCCGGAGACAACGGGGAAGACGATCTCTATGAGGACGAGCACCCCGAGGTGTCCGTCCTCCTCATCGTCACCGCACCAGCCGAAGCCCAGATCCTGGACATCGAGCTTGCAGCCGTCAGCGGACCCACCCAGCTCCGATCATCTCGAAACTGAGAAGCCACCGAACTCGCCTGGTTCAAGTCCAGTTACAGCGGCAGCCAGGGCGTCAGCTGCGTCGAGGTCGCCCTCACCGCCCAGGCCGTCCACGTCCGGGACTCCAAGGACGTGGAGCGTCGGCCCTTCTCGGTCGGACGCGAGGGCTGGGCGCGGTTCGTGTCGTTCGCGACGGAGCGCTAACGCCGGTCCGTCGGCGCCGTCAGGCAGGCCTCGTCCAGAGGCTCGCCGATCCGCGCGAGCACCTCGCGGGACAGCGTCTGGAACTCCTTGAAACAGGTCTTCACGTACTGCTGGGTACTGCCCAGGGCGCCGTCGGCCGGCCTCAGGTCGAACATGGGCTTCCGGGCGTCGTGCGCCAGCGGCATCAGGCTCCGATAGTTCCGCATGGTCGCGATGCGATGCCGGTTGTCCTCACGGGTGGGTTCCGCCTCGTCGAGGACCGCCGAGGAGTAGACCCACGGAATCCGCTTGAACCAGCGTTCGTACGCCTTGACAGGCCGGTCGAGGCGCATCTCCGGCTGCATGATGACGTACCCGAGGGGTCGCATCTCGGCCCGGGGTGCGGAGATGTTCGCGGGCACCCTGGGCAGGACGAGCTGCTGCCAGTCGGCGCGCCACTGGCGTAGCGTCGGCCCCAGGTTGCTGAGGCCCTTGAGCGAGAACAGGTCGGCGGCCAGCGGCATCAGTACCGTGTCGGCCGAGATCAGGGCGGCGCGGTTGATGGCCCCCAGGTTGGGGCCGACGTCGATGAGCACGACGTCCGCCCCGACGGTCCATGTGGCCTGCTCGATGATCCGGTGGAACGCCGTGGACGTGCGGATGGCCGCGATGTCACCCGCGTAGGCGCGGGACCATTCGTTGGACAGCTTGTCCTCGAAGCGGCTGAGGTCGAGGCTTCCCGGCAGCAGCCAGAGCCCCGGTTGGAGCTCGACGGGCTCGACGGCCGCGATGTCACCGGTCCCTTCGAGGATGGGACGGACGGCGTCGGCGATGGTCTGTCCGCTGCGCACCCGCCCGGTGCCGGGGAGTCCCGCCTTCGCCGCACCCTGGTTGATGAGTTCGGAGGGGTTCTCCCACAAGTCCTCGATCTCCGTCTCGTCCAGACACATGGAGGTCAGGTTGGCCTGGGGGTCCAGATCGACGGCCAGGACGCTCATGCCTAGGCGCCGGATCATGTGGGCGAGGTGGTAGGTGAGGGTGGTCTTTCCCACGCCTCCCTTGTTGTTGAACAGCGCGATCGACGTCATACGGCTCTCCTGATCACGACGACCCACGACGAATCGTCCACCTGGAACTCGGCGGGCGGATTCCCGTTGTCCTCCAGCGCCCTTCTCACCCGGCCGATGCCACGGCCGAACCGGTTCACGTACCCGAGGCCCTTCAACGCGGCGGCGAGGGACGGATTGCGGTAGTCGGTGACCCGGTCGAAGTTGTCGTCCCGGACCTGTCCGAAGGGTCCGCCGGGATTGGTGATCTCGATCCGGTCGTCGAACCACACGATTCTGGTCGGCGCGTAGGACGTCTCGTAGTTGCGGTGCATGAGGGCGTTCATACAGAGCTCGCGCAGCGCCTCCAACGGATAGTCCGGGCGCGGGGTCTCCCGGAAACCGTCCTCCACGAGCCGCGTGCGCAGGTTGCTGCGCAGCAAGGGTTCCAGGCGCGCCGAGAGGCCCACCAGGTTCTCCCGGAGCTCCTGCTCGTCGGCGATCGGGGCGTCGAGGTCGGCGCCCTGGTAGCGGACGAACTGGACGTACGCACCGGGTACCTGACTGGTCGGATCCAGTCCGACGGCGAGTACACCGAGCGTGGTGGGCGTGCCAGCGGGGGTCGCGAGGTGGAGCGAGGAGAGCTGAAGGTCGATGGGGCGGCCGTTCTCCTCGATGACGTCCGGTGCGACCATCGACGGCAGGTAGGACCGACGGAACACGTCCAGGTCCAGGTCATCGATGCGAGAGAGCTCCAGCGGGCGCGTGTCGAAGGGCAGGTCCCTGGCCCGTCGGCGCTCCGTGAGGACCCGCTCGTCCTCCCGGTTGGCCTTCCGCGTGGTGGGGCCGGGGCGGACCCAGATGACGCCGTCGAACCGTACCGGCGGGGTCGCGGACGCGGCCACGCGAAGCCGGACGACGGGCTTGCCCCGGTAGACGGCCCGCTCGACGGTCAGAGAGGGGCGGTCGAGGATGAGCCCGGAGTCCCGGATCTCGGTGAGCTGGAGCAGCGCCCGATCGCTCACGTCGACGTCATCGACTGGCATGCCGTTGTCGTCCACCCCGACGAGGATGTCGCCGCCGCCGCGACCGCACAGGTCGTTGGCCATGGCACACACCGCGTTGCCAATGGCGTCGCCCCGCTTCCCCTCGCGCTTGGGACTGCGCTTGAACTCCAGCCATGCGGATTCCTGGGTCCCCAGGATTTCGGCCAGGTCCACGTCTTCGTCGCTCACGGGCCCATTCTGCCGTGCGGTTCCGCGCTCCGGCCGCTTGCACACAGCCTGGCTCGACTCCTTGTCAGGGCTGCGGGCCCGGGGACCGCGTGAGGGCCGCCGACGACATCCGCCGCCGACGGCCCTCCAGCCACCCCTCAGGCGGGACCAGGATCGAAGATCTCGTGTCCGCCGACCCTGCGCCAGATGATGTGCGGCTCACCCGCGCGGACCTCGTCCGCGTACTGCCAGGTGGCACGTCCGTCAGGCGCCCAGGTCATCTCCATGACGGGACGCGCGCCGGCGGGGAGCGGAACTCCCTGGACCGGCTTGACCCGGAGGCCGGGCCGAAACCGCCCGCTGGTCACATCCGGCACGAACTTGTCCCGAATGGTCTCCTGGAACCGCGCCCGCTCCTCCGGGAGGAGCTTCTTGAAATCGCGGTCGAAGCGAGCGGTCGTCTCGAAAGTCGGCAATGGGCCTCCCAGGGGTCGGGGTCAGTTCTCCTTGCCGAGGTGCGCGAACATCTCGTCCACGTCCTCGTGCCGGGTGGTGCGTCCGGCCGCGATGTCCTCGCTCGCCTCGCGCTCACCCGTCTGCCACCGCTCCGTCCAGAACCACGCCTGGTCGGTGCGGATCTTCCGCAGCCCGTGAACCTCGACGACACCCGCGTCGTTGATCGCGAACTCAAGCTCGTCACCTGGGGAGACTCCCAGCGCCTCGCGCACCCCTGCGGGCAGCGTCAGCTGCCCCTTGTCGCGCACGCTGGCATGGAACGTGGTCGCGGCCATGGGTGACCTCCCTCTCTCCATCCCATGTCTTCTTCGTCCATCCAGGCTACCCAGGACCTGATGAAAGTGCGAGTCTCGCACTTTCCGAGTTTCTCACATTCTTCCATCAGTGGGTCGGCGGTGCTTCCAGATGCCGTAGAGCCGAAGGACGTCCAGCTGCCACCGTGCGTGGAGTTCGTCCTGCCCCGAGGGCGTCTCCCGGCCGAGCGAGAAGGCCACGTGTCGATACAGCGGGTGGAGATCCCCTTGGCTGGTCGTGACCAGGGCGGAGAGGAGCGGTTCGTCCGCCGGCGTGTCCGCGTCGGCGAGGACAAGCACCTGTCCCTGATCGTCCGGGTGGAGGTGCGGCAGCTCCACGTTCAGCCGGTGCCGGATCGCGGACCATGTGAGCACGGACCGGTCCCGTGCGGTGTCCTCCAGCAGGGAGCGGACGACAGCGGCGAGTTCCGACAACTTGGTCTCGTCCGGCCGGGGCTCGTCCACGGCAAGCAGCTCGGCAAGTCGTTCCTCGCAGGCGCCGTACGTGCCCTGGAGGTCCTGCGGGAGTTTGCCGTGGTGCTTCCGCTTGAGCTCTTTCGCATGAGCCAGGCCGTCACGAAGGGCATCGATTTCAGCGAGCCCCTCTCGCCGCGCGAGATCATCGAGCAGCCCGCGGAGGTCCGCCTGAATGTTCTCGTTCTCGCGCTCCCGCACCCACTCGCTCATGTCGCGCAGCTGGGATCGGTACGCGCTCTGCTCCTCGGGGGGCAGTTTCGTGCCGTACAGCTTGCCCGCAGCCTGCCAGACACGCTTGGCCTCGGCGAGGTCGCCGGCCTGCCGGGCGTGATCGAAGCGCCAACGCAGTCCGGTCAGCGTTCCGACGGCCGCAGCCACAGAGGTGTCGACGGGGTGCTCAGCAGGAGCGGGAGCCGATGCGGCAGACGGTTCGGGGCCGGGGACCGTGGCGGCAGCCGACGCTGCCGTTTCCCCGTCATCCGGCCGGCTCGCACTGGTCGCGTGCGCGCGACGAATACGGTCCACCTCCAGCCGCCTGGCCAGGTGAGTCTCGCTCTGGAGACCTGGCACCGGACGTCCGTGGCGCTGGAGGAGCTGGGGGAAGTACGGCAGCGGCTTACCTTCGTCCGTCACGACGAGGGCCGCGTACATAAGGTCCTGGTCCTTCAGAGGATCATCAATACGGAACAGGAGGTTGGCGCGCCGCTCGTCCGAAAGCTCCTCGAAGTCGATGCCGGTGTTCGCCGAAAGCTCGCGCCAGGTGATCGCAGCCCCGCTCCTGCCTCGCTCCCTGAGGTGCTCGCGCACCGCGAGCACGAGCTGGTGGATCGAAAGACCATCCGGCGAGGCCGGCTTGGCGGCGGCCCGTGCCCAGCTCTGCGGTTGCCGTGGCCGCGGTGCGGGCTGGGGCGCGGGCGGCACCGGAGCGGCGGGCGGGGGCGGGGAGGCCACTCCTGGGGCGTCGCCGGAGAGTTCGTAGGCACGCCGCCGTTCCACCTCGTTGATATGGCGAACCTGGTTCCCCGGGAGGCCCGGTGCCCAGCCCAGCCCGGTGAGGACCGCCGCGAAGAAGGACGGGACCTCGCCGTTCTCCGTTCTGAGGAGCGAGGACAGTACCGGCTTGTCCTGAGCGCGAGGGAAGTCAAGCGCGATGAGAAGCCTGCGCTGGCGCTCCGACGTGAACTGCTGAGGCGTCGCCCTGGCACTCCCGACGAGCTTGGACCATGTGATCCGGCCACGTGCGCGGGCGGTCCGCTCCAGGGTCTTCCGGAAGGAGGCCACGATCTCGCGATCGTCGAGCCGTGGACGCGAAGGTGCGGGCGGCTGCTCGACGGGGAGGAGCGTGGCTGCCGCGGGTACCGGCTGGGGTGGTTTCAGTCCGGTCCAGGCCGCCGCCTCCTGGGCGTCGAGGCGTCGCACCTGCGCCGCGGTGAGAAGCCACGCGGGCATGTCTGTCGTCGTGCCGTCGACGGGGGTCAGGGTCACCCGATCCCGGAGGGCGTACACCCTCGACGGATTGGGCGGCGTCGAGGCATGAGGAAGGACGATACGGGCCCGGGTCATGGCCGAGCCGAGAGGCTGGATGTCCGCGTCGTAGACGCTTCCTGGTGTCCCCGTCGACGACTGCACGTCGGCCCTCGGCACGGCTCCGGTGAACGCCACCGTGTCGTCGGCGAGCGCGAAGAAGAGCAGGGGCGTAGCGGTGGTGGCCGCTTCGGCCGACCCGCCCGGCACGATGCCCCGAGGAGTGGGCACCAAGCCCGGGGTGACGATCCCCTGAGGAGTCAGGGAGCACTCCTCCAGCGTGGTCCATTCAATGGTGTTGCCGGGCAACTGGGTACCGATCCGCATCTCACGCGTGACGCCGACGGTCCGGCACTCGACCCGGATCGCGTACCCGTGGGATTCCACCCGGTCGAAGGCCAGCATGCTGTCCGGTCCGAAGAGCCACTCAACGTGGTCGGCACCCCGGGCGAGGCCCTCCGCCTCCTGTCGCCACGGGTGCAGGCCCAGCCGGGCCATCTGCACCCGAATGAGCTGCCGCCCACCGGACAGCCGGAAGTCCACGGTTCCACCCGGCCTGTCCCCGACCGTCCGGTACGACGCCTTGGCCTGCCTGTGGTTCTGGCGGGCGAGCCATCGGGTCAGGGCCTGGCCGATGTAGAGGTGGTCGGCGCTGGACTCGCCGTTCGCGGTGCGACGGCAGTGGACGGGCGGGCGGTGGGCGAAGTGGCACTTCTTCTCGGTGTAGCGCTTGGCACTGAGCTTCTTGCCGCAGCCGCCGAGGAGGGTGCCGCAGTAGAAGTCGTCGCGGGAGCGGCCCCGCATGAAGAGGTCGAACTCGTCGTGGTCGTACGGGAGGAAGACAGGGTCGTCAGACCCCGCCCCGCCGATGACGGCGGTCTGAACCTTGCGGGTGTCTTCCAAGTCGGCGAACGACGTCATGGCGCGGCTCCGGGCGGGCGGTGGAGGATGGGTACGGCGGGTTGGTCCTGGCGCGGGCTGGAGCGAGGCTCGCCGAGGCGGGTCGTCGGGTGACAGGCCCGCTCTGCCCGAGTAGCGGTCAGGCGGGCACCCACGTGGCTGACGGTCGGCGCTGCTCGCTCAGCCTTCCGTGGCGCGTTCCTCCGCGTCCCTGTCCGCGCGCCGACGGCGCGCTCGCTCGGCGATCCCGTCGACGATCTTGTCCTTCACCGAACTGGCCCGGTCGAGGGTCTCGTTGCCGAGGTTTCTGGCCGCGCCGACGCCCTTCGCTCCCGTCTCCAGCGCCTTGTCCCTCACCTCCACCGCCGCGGCCGCCCATCGTCTCGTCTCCGACGACTCGCGACTGGCCTCGATCCCGAGCCGCCCGTGGAAGTCATGGACGCCGGCCACGACCTGGTTGCTCGACCGGACCACGGCCGGGGACTTGGTCGGGTGCAGCAGCACCTTCGCGTTGGCCTCCTCGGCGGCCGCGTTCATCCGGGCCACCAGTCGCTCGGTGCTCCGCGAGATGAGATCCAGTCGGTTCTGGCGGGCGATCCGTATCCCGTCGCGGTGCAGGTCCAGCTCGTCCGGAGCCGCGTCCAGCACCCGGTCGAGTTCGAGCACAGCCATCGCGTCCAGGAGCTGGAAGCAACGAGCCAGTACGGCTAGCCACTGCTGGGCCTTCGACCCGGCTTCCTCCGCCGCCGCGGCCAGCTCACCGATCTTGGCCTTGCGCTCCATCCTCTCCGTGAGCGCGTCGAGCCGGCGGAGCGCGTACACCTGGGTCGTCGCGATCGTCTCCGACGTGGCCTGCACCTTCGACCACGTGATGTCGGAGACCCGGCCCACCTCGTCCCGGATGGTCATGGCGTCCTCGATCACGAGTTCCGCTCCGATCATCTTCGACAACGCGTCGTCCTCCTGGGCACGGAGCACATCGTCGAGCTTCTCGTCGATAGCGGCGAGATAGTCGGTGATCTCGTCCATGGCCTGTTGCATCGCGAGCTGCGCCATGACCGTCGCGACGTTCGACAGCTGCGCCGGGTTGCCCCGAAAGGGCCCGGGCCCCTTCACGAACTCGACGAACCCCTTGCTCTGCCCCTTGGGCCCTTTCAGCACGCCGGTGCTGAGGCCCGTCTTGGCGCTCTTCCTCAGCCCGAGCTTGTCGACACGCTGCGCGGACTCCTTGGTCAGTTTCACCCAGCGACCCGAGTTGGCGGCGAAGTCGGAACCCGCCTGCGCGAACCCGGCCGCGTCACCGAGGGCGGACCGGAACCGTCGCGGTCGCAGGGCCTGCGACGGCAGCCCTTCTGAGATGAGGAAGCGGTCGACCGCCGCTCGATCCCCGATGACCGCCAGGCCATCGCCGTCCCTGATCAGCTGGATCTCATCATCCATGGTCACTCCATTTCAGGTCGTGGCCCGGACCGGGGCGCTCTCTTCCGGTCCGGGCCGCGTAGACGTGGGCGTGGTGCGGGACAGGCTTCCGGGTGGCGGGGCCGTGGCCCGGGGGCGAGGTGAGGGTGGAGATGTAGTTCTCGCCGTCCACGAGAGGGCTTGGTCAGGCTGACGTCGGCCGCCGCCATGCGGTCGTACTCGGCGAGGATGAGGTCCTTGGTGCGGTAGGTGTCGTACTTGGCCTCGTCCTTGCTCTTGACGATGGGGAAGGCGTCGAGGATGTAATCGACGTCGTCGCGGTTGATCCCGCAGAGGTGGAAGAAGAGGGCGTCGAGTTCGGCGCGGATGACGGCGCGGCGGTCTTCGTCTCAGATGAAGGAGGTGCCGGTGTCGCCGAGGTCGCGGGCAAACGGCTTCATTTCATGGGCCGTGTAGCTCAACTCCGCCACTCGTCGGGCGAGGCATGCCTGCAACGCTCCCACAAGTCGACCATCGGAGACTTCCAAGGCCGATACCGGCAAATTACTACCGACGGCTGCACGTGGAAATGTTCCGACAATTGCGGTGCGCTCATCCGTAGCACGGCAGATGTCGCGCCATCCGAGGAGCCACTCTCGCTTCCGGCGCTTCGACATCACGACACGGTCGACGTCGCACGGAGCGGCATCCAGATCCTCGGCCTTGTGGACCTCGCCCATGTTGCCCGAGTCCACAGCCCCCAGGAGCCGGAACCGCTCCGCGATCATCTCCGTCGCCACAGCCCATTCCCTTGCCTCTTCGCATGGCCCTGCAAGCACACGACTCCCCGCGGGAGAATGCCCGTCTCGCGACGTGGGCAGACCCCCAGCCCCGCAGACAGCGTACACGCGGATTCAATTATAAACAACAAACCCATCCGTTGACAGTGTCAACGTGACAAGCTGGGCGGGTCAGAGCCCACTGTCGTCCATCAGTCGCATCAGGTTCCGCTTGCGCTTCTGGACGGCGCGCAGGCCGGTGACATAGGCGGTGAAGTCGTCGGGTGTGCCGAGGCGGCGGTGACAGTCGCGGATGCTCAGGAGCAGGCTGACGAGCTGTTCGTAGGCGTGGTTGCCGGTCTCGCGGGTGAGGCGGGCGGCCAGGCGACGGTAGACGGCGAGGGCGTCCGCGGGGCGGGTTGGGTGGGACTGGTCGGCGAGGGTGAGCCACTGGCCGTCGTGGGCGCCGTACTCGCCGGCTGTCCGCCAGGCGGCGTCGACGTCCTCGTCGTCCAGCAGGATGTGGACGAGGACCCGGCCACTGTGCGCATGCCCCCCGTTTGGCATCGGCGCGGAGAAGCGCCAGCGCCTTCTCGCGCTCGGCCTGCCAGCAGGCGGCGGCCCTGGCAGCAGCACGCAGCTGCTGGTAGGTGAGCAGAGAGCGACGGGCTGCGAAGTGGTCCCGGCGCAGGGTGACGGCGTCGGCAGGCCGGCCGGTCCGGGTGTAGCGGTCGGCGAGGTAGTCGATCAGGAAGGTATCGACGGTGGCGAGGTCCTCGGTCTCCCGGATGCCGCGCTCGGCCCATTCCAGGGCATGGGTGGTACGGCCGGCGGTGTCGAGTTCACGGGCGATGAGCAGGTGGGTGTGACCGTTCGGCGCGAGGTCGGCGGCGTGCACGGCGATCACCGTGTCGACGTCCCGCCCCGACTTCGCAAGGCGCTGCATCAGGTACTTCTCGGCCCAGCCGGTGCGGTTGACCTGCCATGCCTCGACCGCGTACCGACGCAGGGCTGCCATCCCCCGCTCACCGAGCAGGTCCTCGTAGTCGAGCGGGTCGATGCCCGTCAGGTCGGCCGCGTCGCCGAGCGCGTGGGTCACCAGCCAGTGCGCGAGTTCCTCCGGGTCGGGGCCGGCCGCGCGACTGGCCTCGTGGTGGGCGTCGGCCAGGCCGGCGCCGATCTCACCGAGCCGACCATTGGAGTCGTCGACGTTCTCGGCCGCCTTGGCCAGCGGGCCGATCGCCTCCCGGGCCAGATCCGTCGCGTCGGCCGCCCGGCCGGAGGTCGTCAATGACCGGATCGCGGTGACCGCCTGCCCGGCCTGGTCGGCGTAGGCACGGGCGTCGGCGTACTCGACGGAGCCGTGCTGGGCGAACGGGTCGATGTCGAGCAGTTCACGGATACGGGACCGGATCTCAGCCAGGTCTCCGCGGGCGCTCGCCGCCCGCAGTTCCAGTCGCCTCCGCAGGTTCCGGTCCTCGGCCATCTCCTCCCGCACGAGAGCAAGGAGGCCGTCCCGTGACAGGCCGGTCAGTCAGGCGTCGAGGCCGCGGGTACGGTCCCGGGCCGCCTTCCGCCGGCGAGGCAGGTCGGCCTCCTGAGCGATCGCCGTCAGACCGAGCGCGACCAGATGCTTGCAGAAGTTGCCCTCCTGGCCGTACGGGCAGTCGCACGTGCCCGTCGGCTTCCTGCACCCGGCGAGGACCAGCTCCACGTCGTACCGCTTCGTGCCGCGTACCGATGCCCTGATCCAGCCGTCACCGAACTCGACCCCGGACGCCTCGTCGACATAGCCACGTCCACGCTCGAACGAACGCTCCCCGGCCAGCGCCCTCAGCTTCGCTTCCGTAAGACCGCCCACGACTCTCCGCGCTCCGCTCCGGCTCGGACTCCCCTACAACGGCCCTCACGCTAACGGCCGCCAGGGCGAACAATCCCAGGGATCAGTACGGCGTCACCTCCACGAACCGTTGCCGTCTTCAGCACCTCGCGCGCCTTCCGTCTCCCACTCCGCAGCCCGGCCGACGGCCCCAATCCTCGTGCCAGGCCGTCAACAACCGATTTTCTGCGATGCCTCACGCCCCGCCTGTATGGTCGTCGATCACCCCGGTTCCCCGGGCCTTCTCCGAAAGGTGCCGCATGACCAAGCCCGCCACCGTGGACCTGACGAAGGCCTCGCCCGCGGTCTCCCTGGACAAGCACGGCGTGACCTCGGGACTGATCAAGGTCAATCTCAACTGGACCTCTCCGCAGGCCGCCGCGCAGAGGGCGGCCGGCGAGGCCCGTGGCCTGTTCGGTCGGATCCGGGCGTCACTGCGGTCGGCCGCGGCCAGGACGGTGGATCTCGACCTCGGCTGCATGATCCGCTGCACCGACGGTTCCAAGACCGTGGTGCAGGCGCTGGGCAACGCGTTCGGCGCGGTGGACCGCTTCCCGTACGTCGCCCTTGACACGGACGACCGGACCGGCGCCCGGGAGACGGGAGAGAACCTCGTCATCAACCTGGACCATCAGGCCGAGTTCCAGAAACTCCTGCTCTTCGTCTACATCTACGCAGGGTCGGGCGACTTCCGCGGCCTCGACGCCGTGGTGACCCTGACCTCTGACCGCGGTGACCGCTTCCGGGTGGCTCTGGACGACTGCCCGCCCCAGGCGCACGCCTGTGCCATCGCCCTCATCAAGAGGCAAAAGGGCGAACTCGTCATCGGGCGCGAGGTGCGCTGGTTCACCCCTGCGGACGGCCCCGGAGTCCAGGACGTCATCTCCCGCGCCTACCGACTCGGCATGAAATGGACCCCCGGCCGGAAGTGACGTCGCCTTCCACGGACCGACCGCGTACGCCCTCAGGCGCACTCGACACCCGACTGGCATACGGCCCCGCGGCTACCGGAGGCCCCGTGTTCCCGGCGGTCGGACACACTCAGCCGCCTGTGCACTCCGACCGCCTGTCAATCCCCTCGAACTGTGGAGTCCTTCCTATGCAGCCAGTCCCACGGTGAGGCCGGCCCAGTACTCGTTCTCGTAGTCGATCGGGCTCTTGAACCCGCACACGCTGTGCAGTCGGCGGGCGTTGTAGAAGTCGGTGATCCAGGTGGCGATCCTGATCCGGGCCTCGGTGCGGGTGCGGAACGTGTGGCTCTGGACGTACCCGACCTTGAGGACACTGTTGAACGCCTCGCTGACGGCGTTGTCGAAGCACGAGCCGACCCGGCCCATGGACCGCGTCACTCCCAGTCGGCGGCAGGCGCGGGCGAACTTCCGCGAGCCGTACTCGCTGCCGCGGTCCGAATGGAAGATCACACCGCGGACGTCACCGCCGAGGGTGGCCGCTGCCACGTTCAGCGCGGCAACTACCAGGTCCGCGTCGTGGTGGGCGCCCATCCCATTGCGTAGCCGAGCAGTCGCCGGGAGCACAGGTCGACGACCGTGGCGAGGTAGAGCTTGCCCTCTTCGGTGACGATCTCCATCATGTCGCCCGCCCAGACGAGGTCGGGTTCCTCGGCGGTGAAGTCCCGCTGGACGAAGTCCGGTGCAGCCGGCCGCTTCCCCGGCCTGGCCGGCCCGCTTCGGCGTCTCACTTTCCGAGCGACGAGGCCGAGTCCCGCCATCAGCTTCGCGACGGTGTTCACAGATATCCGCCAGCCCTGGCGGACCAGCAGGATGAAGATCTTCGGTGATCCGTAGGTACCACCGGACTCGGTGAAGATCTCCTTGATCTCGTCAGCCAGCCGCTGCCTGCGCAGTTCACGCCCGGTGGGTCTGCGATCGCGCCACTTGTAGAACCATGACTCGCTCACGCCGAGAGCGCGGCAGGAGACAGTGTGCGGGATGCCGTGCTCGGTCCTGTTATCGCTGATCACCCCGGCCACGGCGGCCGGGGCCGCCGCAGCTACTTCACCCACAGGACCATGCAGCGTTTGAGGACATCGCGCTCCATCCCCGGTTCCTTGTTCTCCTTCTTCAACGCCGCGTTCTCCGCCGTCAGCCGGGCGACCAACG
Source organism: Streptomyces sp. NPDC007863 (assembly GCF_040633895.1). Taxonomy (NCBI): domain Bacteria; kingdom Bacillati; phylum Actinomycetota; class Actinomycetes; order Kitasatosporales; family Streptomycetaceae; genus Streptomyces; species Streptomyces sp. NPDC007863. Next base: position 164,177 of record NZ_JBEYEI010000017.1, on the reverse strand, counting down.
CGTCCTTGTCCTCCGGCGCGGCCTTCCCGGACCACTTCGCCCGCGAGACCCAGCTCGCCAGGGTCGTCTCGTTGATCGCCAGGTTCTTCGCGACCTCGGGGGCCGGCTTCCCGGTCTCCGTCACGATGCGTACCGCCCCCTCACGAAACTCCGCCGTGAACTTGCGACGCTTCTCCGCCATGACAACCAACATCCCCTGCTGTCACGGACTCCACGCTACGAGGGGAACCTCACCTCCGGTGATCTCACCGATGTAGAGCCGGCCGTCGGAGAGGCACAGCGCGAGATGGTCTTGGCCGCATCCGGCGCCTCTTCGCCTGCCAGCCCGAGGGGGCGCGTAACTCCGTGACGATGTAGTGCAACACGACGGCCTGCAGCGCACCCCGCGGCGGCGGCCGCGCGTCGTGCCCGTACCGGTCCAGGACCGCCCCAGCGTTTCGTCGTACACGGGCAGGGCCTGGTCAACGCCCTCCCGTTCCAGCGTCAGATGGCAGATGAAGCGCTTGGATCACTCCTCACTGGGCGAGCTCACGTGTCCAGATGGAGACGGATCCGCCCTGCCAGTTGATCGGATCGCTCCAGCAGCTCGAGAAGCTCACGCTCCAGTTTGCCAATGAGCCCGTCGCCCTGCCCGCCACCGGGGGCCGGGGCCTCCAAGGGCGCCCCGCCGACATATCGGCCCGGCGTGAGGATGTGCCGGTTTCGCCGGATCTCATCTCCCCCTACGGAACGGCAGAAGCCAGGCACATCTTGGTATACGGCGCCTCGACGACCCGTTCCGCGCCAGGCGTGGTAGGCGCCGGCAATCTCCGATCGCTGACTGTTCGTCAGTACGCGATGGGCTCGCCCGACCATGTCACCCATGGCGCGGGCATCGATGAACAGCGTCTGACCACGACGGTCCGTCAGACCAGCCTTTCCCTGGGGCGACTTGTCCTTGGTCAGGATCCAGACACACGCCGACTTCAGAGTGATCGAAAAGAGCTGGGGAGGCAGCACCACGACACACGCAACCAGGTCGCCCTCGACCATCGCCCGGCGGATCTCGTCTTCGCCCATCTGCTTGGATGACATGGAACCGTTCGCCAGTACGAGGCCGGCACTCCCTTGATCACTTAGCCTGTCGACAGCGTGCTGCAACCAGGCGAAGTTCGCGTTGCTATGCGGCGAAACCCCGTAGCGCCAGTGCAGAACGCCCTCATCGCGCGCCCAGTCCCGCATGTTGAAGGGCGGGTTGGCCAACACCCAGTCCGCCTTGAGGCTCCAAACCGGGTCACGCTCAAGCGCATCGGCGCGGCGCACATCTGCCTGCACGCCGTTGACGTGCAGGTTCATCCGCGCCAGTTGCCAACTCCTAACATTCGCCTCCTGCCCGTAGTACGCCATGTCCGCATCCGGATCGCCCCCTTGCTCCTCCACGAACCTCGCCGTCTGGATCAGCATCCCGCCGGAACCGCAGCATGGGTCGTACACACGTCCACGCTCCGGCTGCAACGTCTCGACGAGAAGGCGCACCACACTCCTCGGCGTGTGGAACTCCCCGCCCTTCTTGCCTTCGAAACGGGCGAACTCTCCGAGAAGGTTCTCGTACGACGCGGCGTCGAGGGGCTCTTCGAGGATGGTGAACAGTTCGGTGACCTGCGATCGCCGCATGTCTCCGATGAGGGCGTCGGCGGGCGGAAAGAGGTCGGCGAGATCACCATCGCTTCGCCGCATGGCGTCGAGTGCCTCGTCGAGGGCCGTCACCGGATCGTCGTCAGGATCCCGGACACGCCGAATGAGGGTGTCCCAACGAGCCAGGGGAGGGATCCACCGCTGTCCTCTGACGCCATGAAGGAGGTGTTCCTCGCGCAGTCCCTCCGCCTCTGCCCATCGTCGTGCCTGCTCGAACTCCCAGGACACGGACCGAAGGTAGAGCAGTGTCAGGACGACGCTCTTGTAGCGGACCGTGTCCATGGTTCCGCGCAGGGTCTTCGTGACCTTCCGCAACAAGCTGGAGGCTGCTGTCTGCTGCTCGCCCTGTAGGGGCACATTACTCACCTCTCGACTGACGCATGCTGGGTCATTTCGAACACGACCAGTTCCTGGAGCGCGCGGGTCTCCCTGAGGGCCTCGAGGGATCGGGAGTGGAGCGGAGCGGCGATACCGGCGAACCGTTCTCGTACCTCCTCCGGCGGCCACAACAGGGGGAACTTCGAGAACGCCTTCCGGCTCATCGCACGCGCTTGTTCTCCTTGCGCCGTGGCGACCAGCTCCTTGCTTCTGGCGCGCAACTCGTGCAGCAGCCACATCCGGTCCGCCTCGATTCCCGTGCAGATCGCCAGCATGCCGCGCCCGGGAACGACAGGCATCGCCGCAGCGACCGTTCTGACTTCGCCCGGCCGTGGTGCGACCATCAGCGTCCCCGGTGCGCAGGCCACATCACGTGACGCCCAGGTGACTCCAGCAGTCCGGTCCAGATGAACCGTCCTGTTGTTGAGTACCTCCCTCGGCGATGCCCACGCGATGGCTCGACCACCGTCGAGCGCTCCGGCCTGGGGAGCACCACCGATTACCTGGCCCACGTCCGCGACAGTCACTCCTGTCCGGTGTACGTCGCCACGGGCGTGGCCCTGCGCGAAACGGCCGAAGTACGCGTCCGCGAGTTCGGTCGCGCGATCGGCGATCTTCGCGTTCAGCGCCATCTTCCGTTGCGCAAGGTCCATCGTCTGCAGGATCCGCTCACGAAGATGGCGCGGCGGAAGCGAAACGGGAAGCTGTTTGAGGTCGGCGAGAGGGAGCGTCGCGTGCTCAGCGCCGGCGGATCCCACCCGCAGCAGGTCTCGGGCGCGGGGCGTGCCGAGCCACCAGCGAATCCAGATATCGATGCCGTGGGTCAGTCCGGCCGGGGTGAACCGGATGACGGCGACTGATCGGGCGACGTTCCAGTCGTTGTTGTCCGGACCGGCGACTGCGGTGTCCCCGATCCTCCCGACCAGCACGACGAGGAGATCGTCCACCCGAAGTGACGTCCGCCGGTTCTGCCGGTGCACGTCCGGGCTGATCCGTGCAAGGTCGCTCGTTCCCACGGCTCCATCCGCGATGTCGCGGGCCCGGATCATGGGGACGCCCTCCGGGTCGTGCCCACCTGGGCGCACCACGCCGTAGGAAACCGACTCGACTCCGGGTATTTCGGCCAGCTCGCAGGTGATCCACCCCGGCTCGTCGAATCCGCCGTCTACCCTTGTGCGCTTCACTCCTGCACCCACTTCGCCGGTTCCGTCCCGAGTACGTCCCGGAGCTGCTCGCTCATGCGCAGGGCGTGCTCGAAATGCTCGTACAGCGCGTCTTTCGGATGTCGGTGCTCGGCCGCAGACACTGCGTCCTCGATGCTCGTGAGCGCCTTCTGTAAGTAGCCGCCCGGGCCGAGGTCGTAGCCACGGCGTGCGATGTCGTCATGGTTCACAGAGCGGCACCAGTCGACTTGCCCGGTTCCGCCCTCCTGGGCTGTGGAGGTTCCTCTCCAGTTCGCGAAGACCTGGCAGATCCGATCGATGATCTCGTCCGCGTGGTGAGAGCCGGCCGCCAGGTCAGTGAGGGTGCCGCCCAGTCGGCGCGCGTCCGCCAGGAGCACTTCGCCCACCCTGGAATTCCGGCCCCAGTGTGGGCTCGGGCTCTTGTCCCTGGCGATCAGCCAAAGGGTCGTGCCCGTCCTCGTGTGGGGGAAGAGCCCCGAGGGCAGGGCCACCACTCCGGCCAGCAGGTCGCGCTCCACCAGACGGCGGCGGATGTACGACTCCGCCGTGTTGAGCCCCCTCGTCGAACTGTCCGGAAGCAGTACAACTGCCCGCCCTTGAGCCGTCAGCTCGTGCACGGCGTGCTGTAGCCAGGCGAAGTTCGCGTTTCCCTTCGGCGGAGGGCCGAGGCTCCACCGTGGGTCTCGGCTCAGCTCCTGGTATCCCCAGTCCTTGACGTTCAGAGGTGGGTTGGCGAGAACGATGTCGGGGGACAGGCCGGTCGGACCGGCGTGCAGGCTGTCGACTGCTTCACCGCCCAGGTCGAAATGCAGGCCGCCGAGCGTCAGATTCATCGCTGCGGCGCGACGGGCCTCAGGACGGATGTCCCGGCCGTGCACCGTCAGCACACCGGGCCCGTGCTCCTTTCCGCGCGCCCACTCGTCTGCGGCAACCAGGAGCCTTCCGCTTCCACAGACGGGGTCAAGGACGCTTTCTCCGGGCTGGGGCGCGGCCAGGCCGGCCATGAGCCGGGCCAGCGGGCGGGGGGTGTAATAGTCCCCTCCCGCCCCGAACCGGGACGAGTACCGGTCAAGGCACGCGTCGAACAGGTCTGCGGGCTGTTCCAGTCGGCCGACCTGGGTGATCAGCGCGGCGAGCGCGCGGTCGGCCTCTCCGTGCAGCCTGCGGGACTGGACGGCCCTACGGGCCACCGGGTCGGACAGACGGCCGAACTCCAGAAGTGCCCATGCTCTGTTCAACGCAGGCTCCGCGGGTCCGAAGGATCGGTCGAGCCCTGCCCCATCGGGTGCGGGCCACGATCTCAGGAAGATCACCTGGAGGGCGAGCTGGTGGGCCGATTCCGGCGCTGAGGCGGCGCACAACGCGTCCAACGCGCGCCACACTCCTCTTAACCCTGACGAGCCGTGCCGCGCGGACAACGTCATGACGGCTTCAGCCAGGTGACGGTCGAAATGCCCAGCCCCATGGCACCCGCGAAGGCCACGCCGCCGTACTTGATCGCCCCCATCAGCTGTCCCCCATCAGCGAACTGGATGATGCCGGCCAACAGGCCGACGATCGCAGCGGCCTGGATGACCAGAATGAAGAGCAGACTCCTGTGCTGCATGCTACGACTCCCCTCGATCCTTCAGCGACAGCGCTTCTGACGGGACGAAGGTATGCGTGCCCGGCCGCACGGCTACGGCAGCATGCAATTTTGTTTTTGAGCCGACACAGCCTTCCGCCTTGCGCGCGAACGGGATTCTCTTCTTTCGAGAGGTACTCCTCGGGGCCGTCCGGCTCGCCGAGAAGCTCTGAGGCGGTGACGGCTGCCGTAATAGCGAAGGACGTCGAGCCAGAGGTCGACACCCGAGTTGTCGAACCACGCCTCCCCGTCCAACATGACGAAGTAGACCGCCCCGGTCTCCGGTCCGATGCCGAACGATGACCGATCCGGGCTCTCCGGGGTCTACCTGCCCGACCACCTCGACAAGCTGTGCCTTCATGAAGGCCGGAATCCGCCAGCGGTACCTATCCAGCGGGGGTCGGCGAAATCTGTAGGCGCTCCGCGCAGTCCCGCCGTTGGCCCAGTGCGTCGGCAGGCGGCTCGGGCGGCAGCGCCCGAGCCCGCTTTCGTCCGAGCCGAGCACTCGCCTACCCAGCACGCCATCGCACACAGTGACATCTGCACATCGGAGCCCGCCGAAATCAGTACGGCCACGCCCGGATCTGGTCGGTGCCGGTCTTGTACTCGCGAGTGCAGAGCCCTTCACATCCGAGCTTCCAGGGAAGGCGCTTGTCCTGTTCCGGGGTGCGCGGCCGCGATCTTGACCTCCCAATGCGCCCGCCCCCAGAACGGCAGGTCAAGGGGCCTCAGCTGCGAGCACCACCTTCCACCTGTTGCCGGTCCGAAAACAGGTCGGGCTGCCTCCCGAAGCCAAGAAACCCCAGGTCAGGCGTCCTTCTTCACCGGCTCAAGGATCGCGACGCACTCCACGTGGTGGGTCATCGGGAAGAGGTCGAAAGCGCGCAGCGTCCGGACCCGGTAGCCGCGTTCGGCGAAGTAGGAGAGGTCGCGGGCGAGGGCGGCCGGGTCGCAGGCGACGTAGGCGATGCGGCGGGCGCCGAGGCCGGCGAGGTGGTGGACGGTCTGCTTGCCGGCGCCGGCGCGCGGGGGGTCGAGGACGATGAGGTCGACCTCGGTGATGCCGGTGCGCGGGAGGACCGACTCGACCTTGCCCTGTTCGACGCGGACGCGCGGGAAGCCGGCCAGGTTGTGGCGGGCGTCCTCGACGGCGCGCTTGCCGGACTCGATGCCGAGGACAGCGCCCTGCTCGCCGACGCGGTCGGCGAGGGCGCCGGCGAAGAGGCCGACGCCGCAGTAGAGGTCGAGCGCGGTGTCGCCCTTGCGCGGGAGGAGGCCCTGCATGACGGCCTTCATCAGGGTGTCGGCGGCCTTCGGGTGGACCTGCCAGAAGCCGCCGCTGCCGACGCGGTGGGTGCGCTCGTCGGCGCGCTCGCGGACGAAGGCGCGGCCGTGGACGCGGTGGACGCCGCCGTCCTTCTCGTCGACGCGGAGGACGGAGACGGGCTTGTCCAGCTCCACCAGCGGGAGGCGGGCGCCGGGGCGGGGGGTGAGGATGACCTGGCGGTCGTTCGAGCCGGAGGCGGCGATCGCCTCGACGGTGGCCATGCCCTCCCAGGTCCGTGCCTCGATGCCGAGCTCCGAGACGCCCTGCGCCGCGATCATGCAGTGGTCGATGACCTCGACCTCGTGCGAGCGGTGCTTGCGCAGGCCCGCGCGGCCCTCGGTGTCGATGGCGTACTGGACGCGGGTGCGCCACTGCGGGACCTCGCCCGCCGGGAGCTTGTCGCCCTCCGCGGGGACGACCGTGCCGTCCCAGCCGGCCTCCTCCGGGGTGAGGCCGGCGAGCCGCTGCAGCTGCTCGGCGATGACCTCGCCCTTGAGGCGGCGCTGGGCGCCCGGCTTGGCATGCTGCCAGTCGCAGCCGCCGCACTTGCCGGGGCCGGCGAAGGGGCAGGGGGCCTCGATGCGGTCCTTGGAGGCGTCGAGGACGTCGACGGCGTCGGCGCGCAGGAAGCGGCTGCTCTCGTCGCCCTCGGTGACGCGGGCCCGGACGCGCTCGCCCGGCAGGGCGTGGCGCACGAAGAGGACGCGGCCCTCCTCCGTGCGGGCGATGCAGTGGCCGCCGTGGGCCACCGGGCCGACCTCGACCTCGTACTCCTCCCCGATCAGGGACTTCACAGGGGTGTTCTGCATGATCGGGGGCTCCAGAGACAGAGGGGGGAGGAAAAGAAAGGGGGCTGCTGTTCGGACAGCAGCCCACCAGTCTAGTTGCTCTTCGCGGTCGGTTCCTTCTTGGCCTTCTCGACCGGGCCGCGGCGGACCGAGCCGGGCGCGTTCCAGTCCTGCCGCTTCCGGGCCCGGCGCTTGGCGGCCTCGGAGGACTGGAGCTGGTACGGGACGGAGGTGACCATGACGCCGGGGGTGAAGAGGAGCCGGCCCTTGAGGCGGAGCGCGGACTGGTTGTGGAGCAGGTGCTCGTACCAGTGGCCGACGACGTACTCGGGGATGTAGACCGAGACGGCGTCGCGCGGGCTCTCCTTGCGGAGGTTCTTCACGTACTCGATGACCGGCCGGGTGATCTCGCGGTACGGCGAGTCGAGGATCTTCAGCGGCACGTTGATGCCGCGCCGCTCCCACTCCTCCTTGAGCGCCTTGGTCTCGGCCGGGTCGACGTTGACGGTCAGCGCCTCCAGCTCGTTGGCGTGCAGCAGCTTCGCGTAGGCGAGGGCCCGGAGGGTCGGCTTGTGCAGCTTGGAGACGAGGACGATGGAGCGGACCCGGGAGGGGCGGACGTACTCGTCGGGGCGCTGCTCGGCGGCGGCGATCTCGTCGGCGACGGAGTCGTAGTGGCGGCGGATCGCGGTCATCGTCACGTAGAAGATCACCATGCCCAGCAGGGCGACCCAGGCGCCGTGGGTGAACTTGGTGGCGAGGACGACGACGAGGACGAGGCCGGTGAAGAAGGCGCCGAAGGCGTTGATCGCGCGGGAGCGGATCATGTGGCGGCGCTTGGCGGGCTCGCGCTCGGTCTTCAGGTGCCGGTTCCAGTGCCGGACCATGCCGATCTGGCTGAGCGTGAAGGAGACGAAGACGCCGACGATGTACAGCTGGATGAGGCGGGTGGAGTCCGCGCCGTAGATCCAGACGAGGAGCGCGGCGGCGCCCGCGAGGAGCACGATGCCGTTGGAGAAGGCGAGCCGGTCGCCGCGGGTGTGCAGCTGGCGCGGCAGGTAGCGGTCCTGGGCGAGGATCGAGCCGAGGAGCGGGAAGCCGTTGTACGCGGTGTTGGCGGCCAGGAAGAGGACGAGCGCGGTGGCGGCGGCGAGCAGCACGAAGAAGAACGTTCCGTCGCCGAAGACGGCGGCCGCGACCTGGGAGATGACCGGGTCCTGGACGTATCCCTCGCCGACCGGGACCCCGTTGTGGAGCAGGTCCTCGGCGGGCTTCTCGGCCATCCGGACGTCGGTGGCCATGGCCAGGAAGATGATGCCGCAGAACATGGTGACGGCGAGGCCGCCCATGAGCGCGAGGGTGGTGGCGGCGTTCTTCGACTTCGGCTTGCGGAAGGCGGGCACGCCGTTGGAGATCGCCTCGACGCCGGTGAGGGCGGCGCAGCCGGAGGAGAAGGCGCGCAGCAGCAGGAAGACCAGCGCGAAGCCGGCGAGGCCCTGGTGCTCGGGCTTGATCTCGAAGTCGGCCGTCGGGGCCTTCATGGTGTCGTCGAGGACGATGCCCCGCCAGGCGCCCCAGGCGATCATGCAGAAGACGCCGAAGACGAAGACGTACGTCGGGATGGCGAAGAGGCTGCCGGACTCCTTCACGCCCCGGAGGTTCATCAGGGTGAGGAGGACGATCACGCCGACGGCGCAGGCGACCTTGTGCTCGACGACGAAGGGGACCGCGGAGCCGAGGTTCTCGATGCCGGAGGAGATCGACACGGCGACGGTGAGGACGTAGTCGACGAGCAGGGCGCTCGCGACGGTGAGACCGGCCTTCGGCCCGAGGTTGGTGGTCGCGACCTCGTAGTCGCCGCCGCCGCTCGGGTAGGCGTGCACGTTCTGCCGGTACGAGGCGACGACCGTGAACATCAGGACGACGACGGCCAGCGCGATCCACGGGCTGAAGTGGTAGGCCGACAGACCGGCGACGGAGAGGACGAGGAGCACCTCACCCGGTGCGTACGCCACCGACGAGAGGGGGTCGGAGGCGAAGACGGGGAGGGCGATCCGCTTGGAGAGAAGGGTCTCGCCCAGCTTGTCGCTGCGCAGGGCCCGCCCGATCAGGATCCGTTTGGGCACGTCGGTCAGTTTGGACACGCAGAGGATCGTAAGCGTTCGAAAACAGCCAAGCGCACCGGCACCCCCGATCGGCACCGAATCTCCCTGAGTATCACCTCGGATGAGGTCCGGGCCAGGGTTGCCGCTTAAGCTCGGACCGGACAACCCGGCAGGGCGTTGTCCGCCACGGCCCGGGCCGATCGGGCGAGGAAAGTTGTGAGCAGGGTGTTTTCGCAGGTCAGCAAGGCGATCAGGAGTGCGGGGTAACGGGGACGTGCACATCGTCATCATGGGCTGCGGGCGAGTGGGAGCCGCTCTCGCGCAGACCCTGGAGCAGCAGGGCCACACGGTCGCCGTCGTGGACCAGGACCCGACGGCTTTCCGCCGCCTGGGCTCCGGCTTCGGAGGCCGCCGTGTGACCGGCGTGGGCTTCGACCAGGACACCCTGCGCGAGGCGGGGATCGAGGAGGCCGGTGCCTTCGCCGCGGTGAGCAGCGGTGACAACTCCAACATCATCGCGGCCCGGGTGGCGCGCGAGATGTTCGGCATCGAGAACGTCGCCGCGCGGATCTACGACCCCCGGCGCGCCGAGGTCTACCAGCGGCTCGGCATCCCGACGGTGGCGACCGTCCGCTGGACCGCCGACCAGATGCTGCGCCGGCTGCTGCCCTCGGGCGCGGAGCCGCTGTGGAGCGACCCGAGCGGCGGCGTGCAGCTCGCCGAGGTGCACACCTCCCCCTCCTGGATCGGGCACAAGATCAGCCGGCTCCAGGACGAGACCGGTGTGCGGGTCGCCTTCCTCACCCGGCTGGGCGAGGCGGTCATCCCGAGCTCGCAGACGGTGCTCCAGGAAGGCGATCTGGTGCACGTGATGATGCGCACGGACGAGATCACGAAGGTCGAGGCGGCCTTCGCGGAGGGCCCCGAGGAGGGCGGTCACTGATGCGGGTCGCGATTGCGGGCGCGGGCGCGGTGGGCCGTTCCATCGCCGGCGAACTCCTGGAGAACGGCCACGAGGTCCTGCTCATCGACAAGGCGCCGACCGCCATCTCGGTGGAGCGGGTGCCGCAGGCGGAGTGGCTGCTCGCCGACGCCTGTGAGATCACCTCGCTGGACGAGGCGGCGCTGCAGCGCTGCAACGTGGTCATCGCGGCCACCGGCGACGACAAGGTGAACCTGGTCGTCTCGCTGCTCGCGAAGACCGAGTACGGGGTCCCCCGGGTGGTCGCCCGGGTGAACAACCCGAAGAACGAGTGGCTGTTCAACGAGGCCTGGGGCGTGGACGTCGCCGTCTCCACCCCGCGTCTGATGTCGGCCCTGGTGGAGGAGGCGGTGAGCGTCGGCGACCTGGTCCGGCTGCTGCGCTTCAGCCACGGCGACGCCAACCTGGTGGAGCTGACGCTGCCGCCGGAGTCGGCGGTGGCCGGTACGCAGGTGGGCGAGGTCGCCTGGCCGCAGGACACCTCGCTCGTGACGATCATCCGCGGTTCACGGGTGCTGACGCCGAGCCCCGAGGAGACCCTGGAGGCCGGCGACGAGCTCCTGTTCGTGGCGGCGCAGGCCCGCGAGGAGCAGCTGGAGGAGCTCCTCCAGGTCCGCCGGGAGCCGGCGGAGTAGCAGCGCCGTACGGTACGCGGAAGGGCCCGGGACCTCACAGGTCCCGGGCCCTTCGTCGTACGGTACGACGGCCCGCCCGGCGTGCCCGGCGTGCCCGGCGTGCCCGGCGTGCCCGGCGTGCCGGAGGCGGTTACACCTCGGGGGTGCGGGCGGCCGCGGCCTCGCGCTCCTTCTGGGCCTTCTCCTCGGCCTCCATCTCCGCGAAGACGTCGATCGGCGGCGGCGCCTTGGCCAGGAAGACCCAGGTGAGGTAGACCGCGAGCAGGAAGGGCGGGATCTTCAGGGCGACGAGGACCCAGCCGAGCTGGGTGGTGTCGGCCCACCAGTAGAGCGGGAAGAGGATCGCGCACTTGGCGAGCAGGATCAGGCCCCAGGCCCAGCTGGCCTTCGCGTAGGCCTTCTTCCGGCCGGGGTTCCGGGTCCGCCAGGAGAGGTTCTCCTTGAAGACCGGGCCGAGGATGAGGCCGATCAGCGGGACGCCGGCGAGCGTGGTGACGATGTACGCGAGGCCGAGGCCCAGCGTGTACACCATGCCCGGGAGGTAGAAGTCCTTGGCGTTCCCGGTCATCATCGCGAAGACGACGCCGAAGCCGACGCCGAAGACCCCGCTGAAGGCGTGCTTGACGGTGTCGCGGCGGACGAGCCGGACGACGACGAGCAGCAGGGAGACGGCGAGCGCGGCGACGGCCGAGCTCTTCAGGTCCTTGTTGATCGTGTAGATCGTGACGAAGAGCAGTCCGGGCAGGACCGTCTCGACCATGCCGCGGACGCCGCCGAACGCCTCGAAGAGCGCGGCCTCGGTCACCGCCCTGTCGGTCCGGGCGTCCTGGTCCGGGGTCGGCGGTGCGGTGGTCGGCTTGTCGACGGACGTCACCGGCTACTCCTGTCCGAGCGGTCGGAGCTCGTATTTGGGGTTGAAGAGGACCCGCCGGCCGTGGCTCATGGAGATCCGGCCGGAGGCGATCAGCTTGCGGCCCGGCTCGATGCCCACGATGGAGCGCCGGCCCAGCCAGACGACGTCCAGCGGCGCCGTGCCGTCGAACAGCTCGGCCTCCAGGGCCGGGACACCGGCCCTGGGGCGCAGCGTGACCGTGCGCAAGGTACCAGTGACCTTGACTATCTCGCGGTCGTCGCAGTCGGAGATCCGCGTGCAGCCCGAGGCGGCCGTGTCCTCCTGGAGCTCCTCCGACTCCAGGTCCTCCGGCGAGGAGGAGAGCCGGTCGAGCATCCGGCGGAACCGGCCTGCCGGCTTGTCGGTACGGGGTGCAGCACTCATACCCAAAAGCGTACCGGCCGCGGCCGACACGGGAACGGGCCCGTCTCAACGTTCGAAGCGGTACCCCATCCCCGGCTCGGTGACGAAGTGGCGCGGGTGCGAGGGGTCGGTCTCCAGCTTGCGGCGCAGCTGGGCCATGTAGACCCGCAGGTAGTTGGTCTCGGTGCCGTAGGAGGGGCCCCAAACCTCCTGGAGGAGCTGCTTCTGGCTGACGAGGCGGCCGCCGTTGCGGACCAGGACCTCCAGGAGGTGCCACTCGGTGGGGGTGAGCCGGACGTCCCGCCCGTCGCGGTGGACCTTCTTGGCGGCGAGGTCGACGGTGAAGTCCGCGGTCTCGACCACGACGACCCCGTCCTCGCCGCCGCCGACGGGCTCGGCGCGGCGGACGGCGGCGCGCAGCCGGGCGAGGAGCTCGTCCATGCCGAAGGGCTTGGTGACGTAGTCGTCGGCGCCGGCGTCGAGGGCCTTGACCTTCTCGTCGGAGGTGTGCCGGGCGGAGAGCACGATGATCGGGACCCGGGTCCAGCCGCGCAGCCCCTTGATGACGTCGACGCCGTCGATGTCGGGCAGGCCGAGGTCGAGGACGACGACGTCGGGGTGGCGCTCGGCGGCGAGCTTGAGGGCGGTGGCGCCGTCGGGGGCGGAGTCGACCTCGTACTTCCGCGCCTTGAGGTTGATCACCAGGGCGCGGACGATCTGTGGCTCGTCGTCGACCACGAGGACCCGGGTCATGTCGGGGGCCTTCCTTCTCTCTCTGCTGTTCCTGCGGTACGGAGGGGGTGCGGGGCCGCGGTACGGGGTCCCCGGGTACGGGGGCGGGTACGGCGTTCCCGGGCGGTGTACGGGACGGGGGGCGCGGGCTCAGCCCATGGTGTGGGCCGGCAGCTCGGCGGCGGGCGGCGGGGCGGCGGGGCCCGCGGCCCGCAGGGTGAGGACCATGGTGAGGCCGCCGCCCGGGGTGTCCTCGGCGCCGAGGGTGCCGCCCATGGCCTCCACGAAGCCGCGGGCGACGGCGAGCCCGAGGCCGACGCCGGAGCCGCGCGGGGCGTCGCCGAAGCGCTGGAAGGGCTCGAAGATGCCGTCCTTGGACTCGTCGGGGACGCCGGGGCCGCGGTCGACGACCCGGAGTTCGACCCGGTCGCCGAGGGTGCTGGCGGTGACGGCCACGGGGACGCCCTCGGGGCTGTACTTCACGGCGTTCTCGACGATGTTGGCGACGGCCCGTTCCAGCAGGCCCTTGTCGACCTCGACCATCGGCAGGGTCTCGGGGACGTCGGCCTCGGCGCTGCCGTCCGGGACGCCGCCCAGGGCCATGGGGACGACCTCGTCGAGGTCGACGGCGCGGATCAGCGGGGTGACCGTGCCGGTCTGGAGGCGGGACATGTCGAGGAGGTTGCCGACGAGGTGGTCGAGGCGGTCGGCGCCGGCCTCGATGCCCTCCAGGAGCTCGGCCCGGTCCTCCTCGGACCACTCGACGTCGTCGGAGCGCAGGGAGGTGACGGAGGCCTTGATGCCGGCGAGGGGGGTGCGCAGGTCGTGGCTGACGGCGGCGAGGAGCGAGGTGCGGATCTTGTTGCCCTCGGCCAGCTTGCGGGCCTCCTCGGCCTCGCCGACGAGCCGCTGCCGGTCGAGGACGACGGCGGCCTGGGCGGCGAAGGCGCCGAGCACCCGGCGGTCCTCGGCGGGCAGCACCCGGCCGCTGAGGGCGAGGGCGAGGTGGTCGCCGACCGGCATGTCCACGTCGGCGTCCTCGGGGCGGGCGGCCGGGTGGGGTCCGACGGCGGCGGCCCGGTTCCAGGGCTCGGCGCCGTCGGCCCGTTCGAGCAGGGCGACGGACTCCATGGAGAAGGTCTCGCGGACCCGTTCCAGGAGGGCGTCGAGGCTGGTCTCGCCGCGCAGCACGCTGCCCGCCAGATAGGAGAGCACCTCGGACTCGGCGCGCAGCCGGGCGGCCTGGTGGGTGCGGCGGGCGGCGAGGTCGACGACGGAGGCGACGGCCATCGCGACGCCGAAGAAGACCGCGATGGCCACGATGTTCAGCGGGTCGGCGATGGTGATCCGGTGGATCGGCGGGGTGAAGAACCAGTTCAGGAGCAGGGAGCCGACGGCCGCCGAGGCGAGCGCCGGCAGGAAGCCGCCGAGCAGGGCGGAGCCGACGGTCAGCGCCAGGAAGAGCAGCATGTCGTTGGCGAGGCCGAGGTCGGCGTCGGTGTGGGTGAGGAGCAGGGCGAGCGCCACCGGGCCGGCCACGCCGACGAGCCAGCCGCCGAGGATCCGGGAGCGGCCGAGGCGGGCGCCGCGGGCGACCGGGAGGCCCCGGCCCTTGGCGACCTCGCCGTGGGTGACGATGTGGACGTCCAGGTCGGGCCCGGACTCGCGGGCGACGGTCTGGCCGACGCCGGGCCCGAGGACGTACTGCCAGGTGCGGCGGCGGCTGGAGCCGAGGACGATCTGGGTGGCGTTGACCCCGCGGGCGAACTCCAGGAGCGCGGTCGGTATGTCGTCGCCGATGACGTGGTGGAAGGTGCCGCCGAGGTCCTCGACGAGGGTGCGCTGGACGGCCAGCTCCTTCGGCGAGGCGGCGGTGAGGCCGTCGCTGCGCGCTATGTAGACGGCGAGGACCTCGCCACCCGCGCCCTTCTCGGCGAGCCGGGTGGCGCGCCGTATCAGGGTGCGGCCCTCGGGGCCGCCGGTGAGGCCGACGACGATCCGCTCGCGGGCCTGCCAGGTGGAGCGGATGTTGTGCTCGCCCCGGTACCGCCGGAGGTACTCGTCGACCCGGTCGGCGGTCCAGAGGAGGGCGAGCTCGCGCAGGGCGGTGAGGTTGCCGGGGCGGAAGTAGTTGGAGAGGGCGGCGTCGACCTTGTCGGGGGTGTAGACGTTGCCGTGCGCCATGCGGCGGCGGAGCGCCTCGGGCGACATGTCGACCAGTTCGATCTGGTCGGCGCGGCGGACGATCTCGTCGGGGACGGTCTCCTGCTGCCGGACGCCGGTGATCGACTCGACGACGTCGCCGAGCGACTCCAGGTGCTGGATGTTCACGGTCGAGACGACGTCGATGCCTGCGGCGAGCAGTTCGGCGACGTCCTGCCAGCGCTTGGAGTTCCGTGAGCCGGGGACGTTGGTGTGGGCGAGCTCGTCGACGAGGGCGACGGCGGGGCGGCGGGCCAGGACGGCGTCGACGTCCATCTCGGTGAAGACGGCGCCGCGGTATTCGAGCTCGCGGCGGGGCAGCTGCTCCAGGCCGTGCAGCAGGACCTCGGTGCGCGGCCGGCCGTGGTGCTCGACGAAGCCGACGACGCAGTCGGTGCCCCGCTCGACCCTGCGGTGGGCCTCGGCGAGCATGGCGTAGGTCTTGCCGACGCCGGGTGCCGCGCCGAGGTAGATCCGAAGCTTGCCACGTCCCATGGACCGACCATACGTCCGGCTGATCGGACATTCCGCACGCGGAGGAACACCCCGATGCGGTATTGACGTGATCCTGATGCCCGTCGGCACGGTGGTCGGCCGCGGTCGGCGGGTGCCGGCCCGGCCCGCCGCGCCGCCGGCGGGCTCAGGCCTCGGCTATCTCCCCGTCGCGCAGTTCGAGCACCCGGTCGGCGAGACCGAGCAGCTGGTGGTCGTGGGTGGCCACGAGGGCGGTGCAGCCCTCGCTGCGGACCACGGCCCGCAGCAGCTCCATCACGGCGAGGCCGGTCTCGGCGTCGAGCTGGCCGGTCGGCTCGTCGGCGATGAGCAGGGCCGGCTTGTTGGCGAGGGCGCGGGCGATGGCGACCCGCTGCTGCTGGCCGCCGGAGAGCTCGCCGGGACGCTGGTCGGCGTGGTCGGCGAGGCCGACGAGCGCGAGCAGCAGGGAGACCCGCTTCTCCCGCTCGGCGGGGTCCGCCTTCCGCAGCCGCAGCGGGACGCCGACGTTCTCGGCGGCGGAGAGGATGGGCAGCAGGCCGAAGGACTGGAAGATGAAGCCGATCCGGTCCCGGCGCAGCTCCAGGAGGCCGTCCTCGCCGAGGGTGGAGAGGTCGGTGCCGTCGATGACGATCCGGCCGCCGTCGGCGCTGTCGAGCCCGCCGACCAGATTGAGCAGGGTGGTCTTGCCGGAGCCGGAGCGGCCCTTGAGGGCGACCAGCTCACCGCGCGGGATCTCGAAGGAGACGCCCTTGAGGGCGTGGACGGCGGCCTCGCCCTCGCCGAACGTACGGCGCAGCCCCTCGACCCGGATCATCGGCCCCCCGGCCGGGTCCTCGACGACGGCCGTCGCGGACCGCGTGCTGTTCTCGCTCATCTGCGTCCCCCTCCTCGAACATCTGCGCTCCAGTATGGTCGGCCGCCCGTACCGGGACCAGAGCCGGGTACCCCGACCCGACCCCGAAGTCCGGACGCCGCGTCCCGTACTGCGGACGCCTGGGGGACCCGTAGGGGACGCGGGAACGCCGTGGAAACGCGCAGGTGGGCCGTCGCCCGTACGTCGTGCGTACGGGCGACGGCCCACCGGAACGGCTCTTTCCGCTGTTCCCGCTGTCCCCGGGGGGACGCGTCAGCGGATCTCGGAGATCTCCGGGCCGCGCTGCAGCTGGCCCATGCCGCCGGAGAAGCGGGACCCGGCCTGCTCCTCCTGCTGGACGCCGTCCGGCACCATCTGCGCGTCGTTCGGCAGCTTGAGGACGATCGGGTCGCGCGGGGCCATCGGGCCGTCACCGCGGGCGACGACGGTGTCCCGGACGATCTGCTCCAGGAGGCCGGCCGCCTCGGGCTGCACCGCGCCCTGGCCGGAGATGACGCCGCGCAGGAACCAGCGCGGGCCGTCGACGCCGACGAAGCGCACGATCTGCACGCCGCGGTTGCCGTCGGGCAGCTGGACGGGGACCTGCGCGCGCAGCTCCCAGCCGAGCGGGCCCTCGACCTCGTCGATCGCACCGCCCTGCTGGACGATGCCGGTGGCGATCTCCTCGCGGACCTCGCCCCAGATGCCTTCCTTCTTGGGCGCGGCGAACGCCTGGAGCTGCACGGCGCTGTCGCGCAGCACGATGGTCGCGGCGACGATCGCGTCGCCCGCCACCTCCACGCGGAGTTCCATGCCCTCGACACCGGGGACGTAGAGCCCGCCGAGGTCGACGCGGCCCTCGTCGGGCTTGGCGACCTCGGAGATGTCCCAGGGACCGTCGGGCCGGGGCGCCGGCGGAAGGTTCACCTTGCGCGGCTGGTCGGCCGCGTCCGCGGCGTCCTCGCCGTCCACGGCGTCGACGACCTGCTCGGCCTCGCCCGCCGTGTCGGCGGCACCGCTCTTCTTGCGACGTCCGAACACGTCACTGTCCTTCCCGGTCGGATACGACCGAAGCGTATCGATTCCCACCCGTCGTGCCGTCCACGGCGGCATGACCGCCGGTGGACCCGAAGCCCCCCTCGGCCCGCGCCGAGCCGGGAAGCTCCGCCACCTCGTGGAAGCGCACCTTCTCGACCTGCTGGACGACCAGTTGGGCAATCCGGTCGAAGCGCTCGAACCGCACACTCTCGCGCGGGTCGAGATTGACCACGATCACCTTGATCTCTCCACGGTACCCGGCATCGACCGTCCCTGGGGCATTCACGAGCGCGACTCCGCAGCGCGCGGCCAGTCCCGACCGCGGGTGGACGAAGGCGGCGTAGCCGTCCGGGAGGGCGATGGAGACCCCGGTGGGCAGCACGGCGCGCTCCCCGGGGGCGAGGACGGCGGCCTCGGTGGTGACGAGGTCGGCGCCGGCGTCGCCGGGGTGGCCGTAGGCCGGGATCGGCACGTCCGGGTCCACCCGGCGGATCAGCACGTCGACGGGAGGGCGCATCAGGGGTTCACCTCGAAGGCGCGGGCGCGCCGGAGCTGGTCGGGATCGGCCATGGCGGCCTGGATCTCCTCCGGCCGGCCGTTGTCGATGAAGTGGTCGACCTTGACCTCGACGAACATGGCGTCGGCGCGGACGGCGACGGGCCCGTCGGGGCCGCCGATCCGGCCGGTGGCGGTCGAGTAGATCTTGCGGCCGTGGACTGCGGTGACCTCGGCCTGGAGGTGGAGGACGGTGCCGACCGGGACGGGCCGGCGGAAGTCGGTCTCCAGGCGGCCGGTCACGGCGATGACGCGGAGCAGCCAGTTCAGGGAGCCGAGGGTCTCGTCGAGCGCGGTGGCGAGCACGCCGCCGTGGGCGAGGCCGGGGGCGCCCTGGTGGTCGGCGGTCACGGTGAACTCGGCGGTGACGGTCACGCCCTCTCCCGCGCGCGCGTCCAGGTGGAGCCCGTGGGGCTGTCCGTCGCCGCACCCGAAACAGTGGCCGTAGTGCGAGCCGAGCGCCTCGCCGGGGGCGGGCGCGTCCGGGTGGCGGGTCGGCGCCACGGCGTCGGCCGGCGGGGTGAGGGCGGCAGATGTTGCAGTCACAGGCCCAGACCTTACCCGCGCGGTCGGAGGCGGGTCGCGCCGTGCCAAGCTTGGACGCATGCAGCCTTCCGCACCGTCTCCCGCCCCGTCCCCCGAGTCCTCCGCGTCCCCGGCGGCGCCGCGCTTCGACGAGCGGCTGACCGTGCCCGGTTCGTGGTGGGTGATCGTCGCGCTGCTCGCGCTCTCCGGCGGTCTCGTCACCTTCCCGCTGGGGACGGTGCCGGCGCTGGGCGGGCTGATCGTGGCGGGCGTGGCGGCCGGTGTGGCGGCGTCCTCGTACGGCTCGGCCCGGATCCGTGTGGTGGCCGGTTCGCTGGTGGCGGGCGAGGCCCGGGTGCCGGTGTCGGCGCTGGGGGCGGTCGAGGTGCTCGACGAGGAGGAGGCGCGCGCCTGGCGCTCGCACAAGGCCGATCCGCGCGCCTTCATGCTGATGCGGAGCTATGTGCCGCGGGCGGTGCGGATCGAGGTCACGGACCCGGCGGACCCGACGCCGTACCTGTACCTGTCGAGCCGTGACCCGGAGGGCCTGGCGGCCGCCGTGGAGGCGGTACGCGGCGAGGCCTGAGCCGCGCCGGGGAGGCGAGGCCTGGGCCCGGGAGGCGAGGCCTGGCCCGGGAAGGGACCGCGGGCCGCCCGGTGGCGGCCCTGGACGGCCCGGAGCGCGCTAGAAACCCAGTTCCTTGGGGTTGTCGGGCTGTTCCAGCGGCGGCAGCTCCACCAGCTTCTCCCAGGGCACCCGGCGGGCCCTGAGGTCCTTGCGGATGTGCCCGGCGAGCTTCCTGGTGTCGCGCCGGTTCATGACCGCGCCGACGGCGGCGCCCACCATGAACGGGGTGAGGTTCGGCAGGTTGCGGACCATGCGCTTCATGATCTGCTGGCGCAGTTCGCGCTTGAGCTGCCCGCCGAGGGCCGCGTTGATCGTCGTGGGCTTGGTGGGGTCGATGCCCCGCTCCTCGGCCCAGGAGGTCAGATAGGCGGCCGAGCGCTGGGGCAGGGTGCCGGGCGGCCGGAGTCCGTAGACCTCGTGCAGCTCGGCGATGAGCTTGAGTTCGATGGCGGCGACGCCGGTGATCTCCGCGGCCAGCTCGGCCGGCATGGCCGGCGGCACGGGGAGCATGGCGGCGGCACCGATGCCGGCACCGACGGTCGAGCTCGCGTTGGCCGCGCCGAAGACCAGTTTGTCGGCCAGCTCCTCGGGGCCGAGCCCGGGGAACTGCTTGCGCAGGGTCGCGAGGTCGCGGACGGGGACGCGCGGGGCCAGGTCGATCAGCCGGTCGGCCAGATAGCCGATGCCCGCCTTGGCTCCGTCGCCGCTCCGCTTCACGCCCTGTCTGACGCCCTCCACGCTGCGGCGGACGGCGTCGATGCGCGAGGCGTCGATCCTGATGCGGTCGAGCTGGGTGCGCGCCGGGTCGGCCAGCCGTCTGACGGCGCCGCGCTTCCCGCGCCCGCGGTCGTCACGGTCCTCCGCCGCCTCGGGGTCCGCGGACCCTTCGGGGTCCCGCTCCGCGGGGAGCGAGGCCTGGTCCGGTCCGGGGGCGGCGGCAGCTTCGAGCGAGGCCGTGGGGCCTCGCTCGTCGTCCGCCACGCCGAGGGAGGGCAGAGGGGCGGCCCGCTCGGCGTCGGGAGCCTCCTGGGCGCCCTCCGTCGGGCCTGTGCCGCCCTTGTACGTCCGGGGCTTCACGGGAAGCCTCAGACGCCGCTTCCGGGACGGTGTGTCGCCTGCCACGGCCGCGCCCTGCTCAGTCGCAGTCGCGGCAGATCGGCTGGCCGTTCTTCTCGCGCGCGAGCTGGCTGCGGTGGTGCACCAGGAAGCAGCTCATGCAGGTGAACTCGTCGGCCTGCTTGGGCAGGACGCGGACGGCCAGTTCCTCGTTCGAGAGATCGGCGCCCGGGAGCTCCAGGCCCTCTGCGGCCTCGAACTCGTCGACGTCGACGGTCGAGGTCGACTTGTCGTTCCGACGGGCCTTGAGCTCCTCAAGGCTGTCCGAGTCGACGTCGTCGTCGGTCTTGCGTGGGGTGTCGTAATCCGTTGCCATGTCGCTCTCCCCCTCTGGGTGGTTGCGGGTGTCTCAGCGCACGTAACGCGTGAGAGGTCGGACTTGTGCCCGACCTGAGGCGCAGATTTTGCCTCACATCAAGGTCTGTTACTCAATCGACACCCGTCCCGGGCTCTTCACGAGTGATCGGTACGAGTGGCGAAGCGGACCGTACACGGTCCTCGCCGCGCCCGCGTGGAGCGCCACCCCGTGTACTTTCCGCCGCCCGACGCCCGGGAAACCCGGACTTTTCCGGGTTTTCCCCCGGAATTCACGGTCACGCAGCGCGGTCGATCGGGCACTCGTGCTTGTGATCGATCACACATGACCGTCTCAGGACGGGACTCGCCGAATTCCGCTCAAAGCGAACACATCGGGCTTCGTCCCTGCAGTGTGTCAGATCGGCAGAGTGACACGCATCACCAGCCCGCCGCCCTCCCGGGGCTCCGCGCTGATCCGTCCGCCGTGCGCCCGGGCCACCGAGCGCGCGATCGAGAGTCCGAGCCCGACGCCCTTGTCGCTGCCGGTCCGCTCCTGGCGGAGCCTGCGGAACGGCTCGAAGAGGTTGTCGATCTCGTACGCGGGGACCACGGGGCCCGTGTTGGACACCACGAGCACCGCCTGGCCGTGCTGGGCCTCGGTGGTGACCTCCACCCAGCCGTCCTCGGGAACGTTGTACCGCACGGCGTTCTGGAGCAGGTTCAGGGCGATCCGCTCCAGGAGGACGCCGTTGCCCTGGACGACCACGGGGGCCCGCTCGCCGCGGATCTCCACGCCCTTCGCCGCGGCCTCCTTGTGCACCTGGTCGACGGCCCGCTCGGCGACCTCGGCGAGGTCGACGGACTTGCGCTCCACGATCTGGTTGTCGCTCCGGGCGAGCAGCAGCAGGCCCTCGACCAGCTGCTCGCTGCGCTCGTTGGTGGCCAGGAGGGTCTTGCCGAGCTGCTGGAGCTCCACGGGCGCCCCGGGGTCGGAGAGGTGCACCTCCAGGAGCGTGCGGTTGATCGCCAGCGGGGTCCTCAGCTCGTGCGAGGCGTTGGCGACGAAGCGCTGCTGGGCGGTGAAGGCCCGCTCCAGGCGCTCCAGCATCTCGTCGAAGGTGTCCGCGAGCTCCTTCAGCTCGTCGTCCGGCCCGTCCAGCTCGATCCGCCGGGCCAGGTCGGAACCGGCCACCTGGCGGGCGGTACGGGTGATCCTGCCGAGCGGCGAGAGCACCCGCCCGGCCATGGCGTAGCCGAAGGCGAAGGCGATGATGCTCAGACCCAGCAGGGCGAAGAGCGAGCGGCGCAGGAGGTCCTCCAGCGCCCGGTCGGACTGCTGGTGCAGACAGACGGACACGGCTTCGTTGAACTGCTCGCCCGTGCCCTTGTCGGGCAGCACGCACCACGAGGTGGTGGGCAGGACCTCTCCCTTGACGATCCTGAACGGCAGCTGGGCCGCGCTGTCGCCGAGGGCCTGCGCGGTGAACAGGTAGATGATCGACAGCAGCAGGATGCCGGCGATCAGGAACATGCCGCCGTACAGCAGCGTGAGCCGTATCCGGATGGTCGGCCGGAGCAGCGGTCGCACCGGGTCCCTGGGGTCCCAGGTGGGCTTCGGTGGCGCCTGCGGGTGCGGCGCCGGGGTCGCGGCCATCGGGTCAGATCCGGTAGCCGGAGCCGGGCACGGTGACGATGACGGGCGGCTCGCCCAGCTTGCGGCGCAGGGTCATGACGGTGACGCGGACGACGTTGGTGAACGGGTCGGTGTTCTCGTCCCAGGCCTTCTCCAGGAGCTGCTCCGCCGAGACGACGGCGCCCTCGGAGCGCATCAGCACCTCCAGGACGGCGAACTCCTTGGGGGCGAGCTGGACCTCCCGGCCGTCCCGGAAGACCTCGCGGCGGTTGGGGTCGAGCTTGATGCCGGCGCGCTCCAGGACGGGCGGCAGCGGCACGGAGGTGCGGCGGCCGAGGGCCCGCACGCGCGCGGTGAGCTCGGTGAAGGCGAAGGGCTTGGGGAGGTAGTCGTCGGCGCCCAGCTCCAGGCCCTCGACGCGGTCGCTGACGTCGCCGGCGGCGGTGAGCATCAGGATGCGGGTGGGCATCCCCAGCTCGACGATCTTGCGGCAGACGTCGTCGCCGTGGACCAGGGGAAGGTCGCGGTCGAGGACGACGACGTCGTAGTCGTTGACCCCCACGCGCTCCAGGGCGGCGGCGCCGTCGTACACGACGTCGACGGCCATGGCCTCCCGGCGCAGTCCGGTGGCCACCGCATCGGCGAGCAGCTGCTCGTCCTCGACGACGAGTACGCGCACGTCGTTCTTCCTTCCCTCGGCGCGCCCCGGTCCGGGCAGACCGGGGGCGATTCTCGAACACTGACTGTGCGTGTCCATCCTGCCCCGGACGCGCGTAAACCGGCTGTAAGGCGGGGGTGCGGGGGTCACGGAGGGGCGCGGGTGACGGGACGGCGAACGGGAGGGGACGCGACGGGGACACGGCGCGGGCGGGACGGGTGCGTGGCGGGGACTCGCCACGGCGCACGGAGAATTCACCATGAATCACGGACCAGTTGAGGTTTCCCGGCGGACGGCGCCGGGGAGGAGGAGTGCACACCCCGCGATCACGCCCTGTCTGTGGCACGCCCACGGCTCTTCCGTCCCCCGGGGAGCGTCGCAGAGCGTGATCCATCCATCCTCGGCACACCCCCGTGCCGCCGGACCCACGAGGAGGGGCGCATGGACGCGTTCACCGCAGGACTGCTGCACCGCATCAGGACCACGCAGTCGGACCTCACGCGGGCCCGCGAGACCGGCGACGAGTACCTCGCGGAGGTCGAGCAGGCCGAGCTGGACGACCTGCACCGACTGGCCGCGGAGCACGGCGTGGAGATCGCGACGGTCTACGCACAGAGCGCCTGAGCGTCGGCGCTCCCCCGGGAGCCACGACACGGCGATGCCCCGGAGCCTTCCCGGCTCCGGGGCATCGCCGTGTCGTGGCATGGGCCCGTCTCAGTCGTGCCAGGCGCCCAGCCGGTCGAGCAGCTCCTGGAGGGGCCCGAAGAGCCCCTCGGGGGCCGCCACGGCCAGTTCGCCGGACTCGGGCTCTCCCGGGCGTCCGCCGGTGCGCGCGCCCGCCTCGCGGGCGATCAGGGCCCCCGCCGCGTGGTCCCAGGGGTTGAGCCCGCGCTCGTAGTACGCGTCGAGCCGGCCGGCCGCCACGTCGCAGAGGTCGATGGCGGCCGAGCCGCCGCGCCGGATGTCCCTGACCAGCGGCAGGATCTCCCGGACGACCTCCGCCTGGTGGGCGCGGCGCGCCTGGACGTAGCCGAAGCCGGTGCCGAGCAGGGCCTGGTCGAAGGGGGGCGCGGTGCGGACCGCGAGCCGGCGCTCGCCCAGGTACGCACCGCCGCCGCGGACGGCCCGGAAGGTCTCGCCGCGCAGCGGGGCCTCGACGACGCCGACGACGGTCTCGCCGTCGTACTCGGCGGCGATGGAGACGGCCCAGGACGGCAGGCCGTAGAGGTAGTTCACGGTGCCGTCGAGGGGGTCGATGACCCAGCGGACGCCGCTGGTGCCGGGGGTGGCGGAGCCCTCCTCGCCGAGGAGGCCGTCCTGGGGGCGGTGCTCGGTGAGGAAGCCGGTGATCAGCTTCTCGGCGGCGATGTCCATCTCGGTGACGACATCGATGGCGCTGGTCTTGGTGGCGGCGACGGCCAGGTCGTCGGGGCGGCCGTCGCGCAGCAGGGCGCCGGCCCGCCGGGCGGCCTCCAGGGCCAGGGCGAGCAGCTCGTCGAGCGGGGGCGGGGGTGCGGGGGTCACGGCGTGGCTCCTCAGGCGTAGGGGCTGTCGGCGCCGGCGGCCGCGGCGCGCTCGGCGCGGGCCGGGCAGCAGCCGATCGGGCAGAGGTCGTGGGAGGGGCCGAGGGCTCCGAGGGCGCACCGCTCCGCGCGGGTGCCGCGCTCGGCGGCGGCCCGCTCCAGGACCAGTTCGCGGACGGCGGCGGCGAAGCGGGGGTCGGCGCCGACGGTGGCCGAGCGGCGGACCGGGAGCCCCAGCTCGGCGGCCTTGGCGGTGGCCTCGGTGTCGAGGTCGTACAGGACCTCCATGTGGTCGGAGACGAAGCCGATCGGCACCATGACGACGGCGGGGGCGCCGCCGGCGTGCAGCTCCTCCAGGTGGTCGCAGATGTCCGGCTCCAGCCACGGGATGTGCGGGGCGCCGCTGCGGGACTGGTAGACGAGCTGCCAGGGATGGTCGGCGCCGGTCCGCTCGCGCACCGCGTCGACGATGACCCGGGCCACGTCGAGGTGCTGCTTCACGTAGGCGCCGCCGGGGCCGTGGTCGGCGACGGGGCCCGAGGTGTCGGCGGCGGAGTCCGGGATGGAGTGGGTGGTGAAGGCGAGGTGGGCGCCGGCCCGGACGGCCTCGTCGAGCTCGGCGAGGGAGGCGAGCACGCCCTCCACCATGGGCTCCACGAAGCCGGGGTGGTTGAAGTAGTGGCGGAGCTTGTCGACGCGGGGCAGCGGCAGGCCCTCGGCCTCCAGGGTGGCGAGCGCGTCGGCGAGGTTCTCGCGGTACTGGCGGCAGCCGGAGTAGGAGGCGTACGCGCTGGTGGTGAGGACGGCGATGTGGCGGCGTCCGTCGTGGACCATCTCGCGGAGGGTGTCGGTGAGGTACGGGGCCCAGTTGCGGTTGCCCCAGTAGACCGGCAGGCGCAGGCCGGCCCCGTCGAAGTCGGCCCGCAGCGCGTCGAGCAGCGCGCGGTTCTGGCCGTTGATCGGGCTGACGCCGCCGAAGAGGAAGTAGTGCTGCCCCACCTCCTTGAGCCGCTCCTTGGGGATGCCGCGGCCGCGCGTCACGTTCTCCAGGAACGGGACGACGTCGTCCGGGCCCTCGGGGCCGCCGAAGGAGAGCAGCAGCAGGGCGTCGTACGGGGCGGGATCGTGCTGATCGGACATGGCACCGATCCTGCCACCCGCCGGTGACGGCCCGGGGCGCGGCCCGTCCGGAATTCGGGGGTGACCCGATCGCTTCGAACCCTTAGGCTTTAGACGTTAATTACACGTGTTGACCGTGACGCACGGCCGGCACGCCGCGTCGCAGAGCCGGAGAGAACCTCTTGCCCAGTCCCTACCGCGCGATCTTCTCCGCTCCCGGTACCGCCTCGTTCTCCGTCGCCGGGTTCCTCGGCCGGATGCCGCTGTCCATGATGGGCATCGGCATCGTCACGATGATCTCCCAGGTCACCGGCCGGTACGGGCTCGCCGGCGCCCTGTCGGCGACGCTCGCGATGTCCGCGGCCGTGCTCGGCCCCCAGGTCTCCCGGCTCGTCGACCGGTACGGCCAGCGCCGGGTGCTCCGCCCGGTCACCCTGATCTCCATGGCCGCCGCGGCCGGCCTGCTGCTCTGCGTGCAGCAGGGGGCGCCGGACTGGACCCTCTTCGCCTTCACGGCCGTGATCGGCGTCGTGCCCAGCGTGGGCGCGATGACCCGGGCCCGCTGGGCGGGCATCTACCGGGGCGACGCGCGCAAGCTGCACACGGCGTACTCGTGGGAGTCGATCGTCGACGAGGTGTGCTTCATCTTCGGCCCGATCATCTCCATCGGCCTGTCGACCACCTGGTTCCCCGAGGCCGGCCCGCTCCTCGCCGGCGTCTTCCTGGCGATCGGCGTCTTCTGGCTGACCTCCCAGCGGGCCACCGAGCCGGAGCCGCACCCGCAGTCCGCCGTCAAGGCCCCTTCGGCGCTCCGCTCCCCCGGCCTGCAGGTCCTCGCCCTGGCCTTCGTGGCGACCGGCGCGATCTTCGGCGCGGTGGACGTGGTGACCGTGGCCTTCGCCGAGGAGCGGGGCCAGAAGGCCGCGGCCAGCCTGGTCCTGGCCGTCTACGCGCTGGGCTCCTGCCTGGCCGGCGCGGTCTTCGGGCTGCTGCACCTCAAGGGCGAGCCGTCCCGCCGGTGGCTGCTGGGCGTCTGCGCGATGGCCGTGAGTATGATCCCCCTCCTACTGGCCGGGAACCTGCCGTTGCTGGCCGTGGCGCTCTTTGTCGCGGGCCTCTCCATCGCGCCGACGATGGTGACCACGATGGCCCTCGTCGAGAAGCACGTACCGCACACCCAGCTGACCGAGGGCATGACCTGGACGGGCACCGGCCTCGCGATCGGCGTGGCCCTCGGCTCGTCCGCGGCCGGCTGGGTGGTCGATGCCTCGGGGGCGGAGGCGGCGTACGTGGTGCCCGTCGTCGCGGGCGCGCTCGCGGTCGTGGTGGCGCTTCTCGGCCACCGCCGGCTGCGTACGCCGGCGCCGGACCGGGAGGGGCGAGATGAGCACGAGGACAGCGGGACCGGGGAGCGCCAGGACGGCGGGCAGCCCGTGGCGTAACTGGGCGGGGAACGTCACCTCCCGTCCGGTGCGGGAGGTGAGCCCGGCCTCGGCCGAGGAGCTGGCCGCCGAGCTCCGCCGGGCGGCCCGGGACGGGCTGCGGGTGAAGACCGTCGGCACCGGCCACTCCTTCACCCCGATCGCGGCCACCGACGGGGTGCTGATCCGCCCCGATCTGCTCACCGGGATCCGGCGGATCGACCGCGCGGCGATGACGGTGACGGTGGAGTCCGGCACCCCGCTGAAGCGGCTCAACGTGGCACTGGCCCGGGAGGGCCTGTCGCTCACGAACATGGGCGACATCATGGAGCAGACGGTCGCCGGGGCCACCTCGACCGGCACCCACGGCACCGGCCGGGACTCCGCCTCGCTCGCCGCCCAGATCCGCGCCCTGGAGCTGGTGACGGCCGACGGACAGGTCATGACCTGCTCCGAGGAGCGGCACCCCGAGGTGTTCGCGGCGGCCCGGATCGGCCTCGGCGCGCTCGGCGTGGTCACCGCGATCACCTTCGCCGTGGAGCCGCTCTTCCTGCTGACCGCGCGGGAGGAGCCGATACGCTTCGACCGGGTGATCGCCGAGTTCGACCAGCTGCACGCGGAGAACGAGCACTTCGAGTTCTACTGGTTCCCCCACACGGACAACTGCAACACCAAGCGCAACAACCGCAGCGCCGGCCCCGCCGCCCCGCTGCCGCGCCTCGGCGGCTGGTTCGAGGACGAGTTCCTCTCCAACGGCGTCTTCCGGGCGGCCTGCGCGCTCGGCCGGGCGGTGCCGCCGGCCATCCCCTCGATCGCCCGGGTCTCCAGCCGCGCCCTGTCCGCCCGTACGTACACGGACATCCCTTACAAGGTCTTCACCACCCCGCGCCGCGTCCGCTTCCTGGAGATGGAGTACGCGCTGCCGCGGGAGGCCGCGACGACGGCGCTGCGCGAACTGAAGGCGATGGTGGAGCGTTCGCCGCTGAAGGTGAGCTTCCCGGTGGAGGTGCGCACCGCGCCCGCCGACGACATCGCGCTCTCCACGGCCTCCGGCCGGGAGACGGCCTACATCGCCGTGCACCTGTACAAGGGAACGCCCCACCGCGGGTACTTCACCGCGGTGGAGCGCATCATGACCGCGCACGGCGGCCGCCCGCACTGGGGCAAGGTCCACACCCGGGACGCGGCCCTGCTGGCGGCGGCCTACCCGCGCTTCGCCGAGTTCACGGCGCTGCGCGACCGGCTCGACCCGGAGCGCCGCTTCGCCAACGACCACCTGCGGCGGATCCTGGGCGACTGACGGGGGCTCACCCCGCCGTGTCCCCGGAGGGGGCCGTGGGGGCGTCCCCGAGGGCCGGGCCCGTACCGGGGTCCCCGGTGGGCGCGGTGGGCGCGGTCGGGGACTCGGGTGCCGTCGGCGCGGTCGTCGGCCCGGTGGGCTCCTGCGTGGGGGTCGTACCGCCGTCGGCGGAGCCGTCCGGATCCGGGGTCGGGGCGGTCGTGGCCCCGTCGCCCGGCGTCCCGGTCCCGGGGTCGGGGGTGGCGCCGGTGGACGGGGTGCCCGCGTCCGGCTCGGCGTCGGGGCTCGCGGAGCCGGTCGGCGCGGGAGTCTCCGGCTGCTGCCCCTGCCGCTCCCGTACGGGTTGTTCGGGGGCGTCCTGCCGGCCGCCGCCGTCGCCGCGGACCACGGAGCCGAAGGTGGTGGTGCCCTTGGTGCCGCTGAAGTCCTCGCCGGAGACCAGCTCGTAGGTGGTGATGCCGCCCATGGTGACGCCGAAGACGAGCGCGGCGGCCAGCACGGGGCGTTTCCAGCCACGCAGCCGGGTTCCGTGGGTGGTGGCGGAGCCGAACTCCTCGTCGTACGGGAAGGGGGCCGCGGTCTCGGGGAGGGTGCCGAGCATCAGGGTGTGGCGGTCGTCGCGGGCCTCCGCCGGGGCGGGGAGCGGGACCTGACGCGCCTTCGGCTTGGCGGCGGTCGTCGCGTCGCGCACCTGCTCGCCGGTCCGTTTGAAGAGCTGCTGGAAGAGCGGCCCGCCGCAGGTGGCGATGACGCTGATCACACCGGCGCCGAGGATCGTCCCGTAGACCCCGAGGGTGGAGGCGAGTTTGGCGGCGATCACGGCGGCGAGCGCGCTGCCGGCGACCTGGGGCACGCTCAGGTCGATCTTCCGCTGCGCCTTCTCCCCCGGCTCCGGGGGTTCGTTCCCGGGGGCCGGAGTCCGTATCTCCGGGTCGTCCGTGTCGGTCGGCTGCCTGTGACGCATCTCCACCCTCTGTTCGCCCATCTGTTCCACCGTGCACCCAGAAGGGACAGATAGGCGAAGCGAATAGTTCCGGTTCAGGGGGTTCTGTGAAGAGTGCCACGCGGGAGGAATGGAGACGGTGGCTCAACTCCCGCCCACCCCGAGAAGTTGGGCGGCGCGCCGGTCCACCCGAGTGGCCCGAATGGAGTACATTGGCGAACCCTGGGCCCGGACGCCTTCCGGGGCGCCCGGGAACGGAACCACTACACAGTGTGACCCTCGGTCACTCCGGGTAGTGAACAGGTAACCGTGCCATAACGGCGGCTCCGGGTCCACGCCCGACACGCCGGGCAACTCGGCAAGGTAGTGGCAGGCTGCACCCGGGCAGGCCACACTCGACTAGCGGAAGCAGCGACGCACGTGACGTCGGCAGGCACCACCCGGGAGGTCCCCATGCCCGAACTGCGTGTCGTGGCCGTCTCCAACGACGGCACACGACTGGTGCTCAAGGCTGCCGACAGCACGGAGTACACGCTTCCGATCGACGAGCGGCTGCGGGCCGCCGTGCGCAACGACCGCGCGCGCCTCGGCCAGATCGAGATCGAGGTCGAGAGCCACCTCCGCCCCCGGGACATCCAGGCGCGGATACGAGCCGGTGCCTCCGCCGAGGAGGTCGCCCAGCTCGCCGGCATCCCCGTCGACCGCGTCCGCCGCTTCGAGGGCCCCGTCCTCGCCGAGCGCGCCTTCATGGCCGAGCGCGCCCGGAAGACCCCGGTCCGCCGTCCGGGCGAGAACACCG
This sequence comes from Streptomyces sp. NPDC007863, assembly GCF_040633895.1. Taxonomy (NCBI): domain Bacteria; kingdom Bacillati; phylum Actinomycetota; class Actinomycetes; order Kitasatosporales; family Streptomycetaceae; genus Streptomyces; species Streptomyces sp. NPDC007863. Next base: position 134,388 of record NZ_JBEYEI010000017.1, on the reverse strand, counting down.
GCCCCCAGCTCGGCGAGGCGGTGCAGGAGCGGCTGCTGCTGCGCGGCGCCGACAAGGACACCGTGCAGTGGGACTCCTGGCGGCGCGACGACGGCACCTGGGAGGTGCTGCTCGTCTACCGCGTCGCGGGCGAGGTGCACACCGCCAGCTGGACCTACGACCCGCCGCGCCGGCTCGTCCAGGCCGTGGACGACGAGGCGCGGGCGCTGATCGGCGAGACCGACGACACCCTCGCCGCCGCGCCGGAGCCGAGCTTCCCCTTCGTACCGCGCATCGCCCGGCTGCCCCGGGACCGGCCGCTCGACCGGACCCTGGACCGGCCGCTCGACCGCGCCCTCGACCGGCAGCTCGACCGGGCCCCGCTGACCGCCTCGGCCGAGCCCGAGGAGGAGCGGGACTCGCTCACCAGCCTCCTGGAGGCGGTGCCCAGCTTCCGCGGCGACCTGGTCGTGCCGGAGCAGCCCGACACCGAGCCGTCCGACGAGGTCGAGGCGGAGGAGCCACCCGCTCCCGCCGCCTCCGCCGGGGCGGGCGCGGCCTACGCCGACGTCCTCATGCCCCGCGCCGTCTCCGGCCACCGCGACCGGCTGCACGGCGCCACCGACCGGCAGGCGGAGGCCGACGGCGTCCGCCCGGGCCGCCGCGCGGCGGTCCCCAGCTGGGACGAGATCGTCTTCGGGACGCGCCGGAAGAAGCAGGAGTAGTCCCGGTACGCCCCGGCGGGGGCCCGCGCCGAACCCTCGGCGCGGGCCCCCGCCGTACGTCTCCGCTACCGCGGGTCCGGGCCGGTGGCCACCGGGCGGGACGGGTCCGAGGACCACTCCGACCAGGAGCCCGCGTAGAGGGCCGCCGGGATGCCTGCCAGCTCCAGGGCCAGCACCTCGTGGGCGCCCGAGACGCCCGAACCGCAGTAGACGCCCACCTCCCCCGCCGCCACCGCGCCGAGGCCCTCGAACCGCTCCCGCAGCGCGTCGGCGGCGAGGAAGAGGCCGTCCCCCGCCACGTTCTCCGTGGTCGGCGCCGAGTGGGCGCCCGGGATGTGGCCGCCGACCCGGTCGATCGGCTCCACGTCGCCGCGGTACCGCTCGGCGGCCCGGGCGTCCAGGAGCAGCCCGGAGCGGGCCAGCGCCGCCGCCTCGTCCGCGTCGAGCAGCCGCAGCCCGCCCGGCTTCGGCGTGAAGTCGCCCGGCTCCGGCTCCGGCACCGCGGTCGACAGCTCCCCCGGCCAGGCCGCCAGGCCCCCGTCGAGCACCCGCACGTCCTGGTGACCGGTCCAGCGCAGCAGCCACCAGGCGCGGGCGGCGCCCCAGCCGAGCCCGCCGTCGTAGACCACCACCGGGCGGTCGGCGCGGACCCCCGCCCGGCGCATCACCGCCCCGAAGGCCTCCGGGTCGGGCAGCGGGTGCCGGCCGCCCTCCCCGGGCGGCCCCGCCAGTTCGGCGTCGAGGTCCACATAGACCGCGCCGGGCAGGTGCCCGGCCTCGTACGCGGGGCGTCCGGGCGGGCCCCCGAGGGTCCAGCGCACGTCCAGGAGCACCGGCGGCCGGGCTCCCGCCGACTCGCTCGCGAGTTCGCTTGCGGAGATGATGGGCTTCATGGGGCCATCCTCGCGCAGCCATGCCCGCGTCGGGGACGGACCCGGCGTCCTCCCGGAGGATCGCGCCAGACAGGGTGCGACCGGGGCGCGCCGTGCGCGACCCGGCGAAGTCACCGGTGGCGGAGCACGGCCACGACCAGGTCCGAGGAGAGGGTGACGATGACCGAGGCCGCTCGACGCAGCCCGGGAACACCCTGCTGGGTGAGTCTGATGGTGCACGGGATCGAGGGCACACAGGACTTCTACCGGGAACTCTTCGGCTGGGAGTTCGTCCCCGGTCCGCGGCAGCTCGGTCCGTACGTGCGGGCGCTCCTCGGCGGGCGCGAGGTGGCCGGCATCGGACAGCTGCCCCCCGACCGCCACCTGAACACCGCCTGGACCACCTACCTGGCCACCGACGACGCCGGGGAGACCGCCGAATCCATCCGCTGCTGCGGCGGGACCGTGGCGGTGGGCCCGCTGGACGCCGGCGAGGCGGGCCGCCTCGTCATCTGCGCCGACCCGACGGGCGCCGTCTTCGGCGTCTGGGAGGCGGAGGCCCACCACGGCACCGCGCTCGCCGGCCCGCCCGGGACGCCGGTCTGGAACGAACTGCTCACCTACGAGACGGCCACGGTCGGCAAGTTCTACCGGTCGGTCTTCGGGTACGAGGTCGAGCCCGTCGTCTCGGCCGACTTCGACTACGCCACCCTGCACGTCGACGGGCGCCCGGTCGCCTCGCTGCACGGGGTGGGCGAGGAGCTGGCCCGGGACCGGGGCCCGCACTGGATGACGTACTTCGAGGTCGACGACACGGACGCGGCGGCCCGGCTGGTGGTGGAGCTGGGCGGCCAGGTGCTGCGGCCGCCCCGGGACGGCACGGCCGGGCGGCTCGCCCTGGTGGCGGACCCGGAGGGCGCGGTGTTCACCCTCGTGAGGTCACGCTCCCGTTGACGCCGCGCGGGCCCCGGGGCCCGTACCGGCACCGCCGCCCGCCTCAGCGGCGGCCGCGGGCCAGGCTCCGTCGGAGCAGCGAGGGACCGGCCGGGGCGGGCTCGCCGCCCGGGAGGCCCAGCTGGGTGAGGCGCACGGCGCCGAAGTGGTGGGCGACCGCCGGGTCGGCGTGGTGCGCCGCCAGGTACAGCTCGGTCTCGGCCCGCAGGCCGGGGTGGGCCTTGTGCCGCATGCAGTAGCCCACCGCGCGGACGAGCGGGGCGAGCGACGCCGGCGCCGGTCCCGGCACGACGGGCTCCGCGCCGGACTCCAGGCCGGGCACGAGGTGGTCGACCACCGTGAGCGGGATCCGGTTGCTGTTCTCGAAGGGGGTCAGCCGTTCGAGGAGCTCCTCGGTGCCGACCCGGGCGACGGGGACCCCGTAGTAGACGGCCGCGGTGAGCATCGCCGTGGAGAAGCAGCCGACGACGAGCCGCAGCGCGCAGCGCTCGTAGAAGGTCTCGGCGAGCAGCGGCACGTCGAGGACGGTGAGCCGGACGCCGGCCTCCTCGGCGGCCTCGCGCAGCACGGTCGAGTAGCCGGCGGGCGCGGTGGGGTGCGGCTTGAAGACGATGCTGCGGTGACCGAGGGCGGCGGCGCCGCGGACCATCCGGACGTGCAGTTCCTCTTCCTCCTCGACGGTGAGGAGGCCGAGGGCGGCGAGGTACTGGCCGAGGAGGAGCGCGGTGGGCGCGGCGGCGACGGCCTCGGCGACCGCCGGGTCGTCGCCCGCGTCGGCGGCGATCTCGGCGAGCACCGCGCGGAAGGCGGCGTCGGGGACCAGCGCGGAGGGGGTGCCGTACTCGGTGAGGAGCATCGGGGTGAGGCCGGGCACCAGGTCGAGGTGGAGCAGCCGGCGGATGCGGCAGGCCAGGGACTGGGCGACGTCCGTGCGGGTGGGGCCGTAGCTCATCAGTCCGTCGGCGTACACCTCCACGGAGCTCTCCGGGAAGCAGGCGCCGAGCGCCTTGGCCGGGTTGACCTGGATGGACTCCACGATCAGCTCGACGCGTGCGGTGCCGAGGTCCCAGGCGGTGCGCAGCACCCGCTGCCAGAGCGGGGCCTCCTCGGGGCGGGGGGCCCAGGCGGCCGGGTGGTACGGGTGGATCGTCTCGTTCCAGTCGAGGACGCCGTCGAAGCGGGCGGCGATCCGCGCGTAGCCGGTCATGGACTCCAGGCGGAGCGCGGTCTCCGGGATCTCGGCGTTGTGCGAGAGCAGCAGGAGGCGGCGGGCGTCGCCGGGGGCGCCGTAGAGTCCGGCGTCGATCGCGGCGGCGACGGTCGCGGCGCCGTAGAGGGTGGAGACCTGGAAGATCTGGACCGTGCCGGCCCCGGTGGCGGTGTCGGTGGTCATGGTCAGACGGTCCTTCCGGTCTCGCGCAGGCTCCGCAGAAGGGTGGCGCGGGGGGTGTCCATGGTGGCGAGGGTCTCTTCGAGGACGTCCTGCGGCATGCGGTGCAGGGCGTCGGCGACGTCGGAGCGCAGCCGCTGGGCGACCTCGGGCTCGTACTTCCCGGCCTTGTTCACGTGGAAGGCGATCATGGCGCAGTAGGTGCGGACGGCCTTGGGCAGGAAGCGTTCGGCGTCGCGGTCCCGGGAGACCTCCTCCAGGAGCAGGTCGTAGGAGGGGATGAAGTCGAGCTGGCGGTTGTCGCTGATCTGGGTCAGCGAGGTGGTGACGCCGCGGCGGTAGAAGACGCCGTGCAGGGAGAGGGCGGCGTAGGTGCGGGCCTTGAGGTGGAGGCGCCAGACCCAGAGCCGGTCCTCGGCGGTGCGCAGCTTGGTCTCGAAGCGTGACTCGCCGTTCTCGAAGAGGGTGCGGCCGTAGACGCCGAAGGGGACGAAGGGGTAGTCCACCATCGTGATCATGCTGGCCGGGGCGATGCCGTCGCGGGGGTCCATGACCGCGTCGCGGACCTTGGCGGGGGCGTACTTGATGTTCCGCTTGCGGCCCTCGGCGAGGACGTGGTCGGTGCGGGCGAAGTCGCAGCCGAGCCGCTCTATGCCGTCGACGGCGGCCCGGAGGTGGCCGGGGGCGTACCAGTCGTCGCCGTCGAGGAAGGTGATGTAGTCGCCGGTGGCGGCGTCGATGCCGGTGTTGCGGGCCTGGGCGACCCCGAGGTTGGTCTCGTGGCGGATCACCCGGGTGTTCGGGATGCGGTCCCGCCAGCGGTCGAGGACGTCCGGGGTCTCGTCGGTGGAGCAGTCGTCGATCAGCAGGAACTCGAAGTCCGGGTCCGCGTTGTGGGCGAGGCTGCGCACGGTGTCGGGGGCGTACGGCCCGACGTTGTGGAAGGGGACGACGACGGAGAGTTTGGGCACGCGGAGAATCCCCACACTGGATCGGAGACGGACACGGAGGGCTCGGGGGGCGTACGGAGGAGTGCCGTACGCGGTGGACTCGGGGTGTCGTCCGGCTGTCAGGCGCCGGTACGGCGGGCAGCGTAATCGGCGTCCTGAGCACGCGAACGAGCCTCGTGTGGACGGCCGGTGAACTCTTGTCGTCCCTCGTGCGAACCGCCCTCCGGCCGCCGGGCGCGGCGCCGGGCGAGCAGCGCGGTGCCGGCGAGCGCGAGGAGCGCGGCGACTCCGGCGGCGGCGCCGAGCCGGACGCCCGGGGGCCGGAAGGAGCAGCTCACCCGGGTGACGCGGCCGTCCAGGGGGACGGCGAGCAGGCCCCGGTGGGAGCGGGCGGAGACGGGCTCGGCGTCCCCGGCGGCGCACCGCCAGCCGGTGGCGCGGGGGACGGCGACGACGGCGAGGCCGGTGCTTCCGGGCGGCAGTTCGGCGGTGAGGGTGTGGCCGGTGGTGGTGACGCGGGTGGCGCCGGTGGCGGTGAGCCGGGTGACGGCGGCGGCGAGCCGGGCGCGGTCGAGGCAGCCGACGGACTGGCCCGGGAGGGCCGGCTTCCGTTCGGGGACGAGCCGGATGCGGACCTCGCCGCCGGCCGGGACGGTGCCGAGGGCGCGCATCGGGGCGCGGACGGCGGGCGGACGGCCGTCGTAGTCGGCGGGGGCGGCGCCGTCGAGGGCGGCGGTGCCGTGGTACTCCGGCGCCCAGAACCAGACCTCGGCGCCGGCCGGGCAGCGGGCGGTGAGCGTGGTGCCGGTGCGGCGCACGGCGGGCAGGGCGTAGACGGAGGAGCCGAGGAGCAGTTCCTGGTTCCGGAAGGCGGAGTCCGCCGGGTCGACGGCGGCCGGGCGGCCCGGATGGACGGTGACGAGCGGCGGTACGGGGGTGGTCGTGGCGGTCGCGGTGCCGCGGGGCGCCGCGTCCTGGCGCACCGGCTCGGCGGCCTCGGAGCGGATCCGGGTGCCGATGGAGAAGATCGCGTCGGTCACCGGGTTGTCGAGGGTCTCGGGGTGCCGGCCCTTGGCGTAGTGGCCGAAGCCGAGGGAGTCGAGGGTGCGGGAGGTGTTCTCGGTGGTGAGGCTGGAGTAGGCGTCGGCGCCCTCACCACCGAGGAGGAGGGGTTCGTTGCCGCCGGGCAGCGGGCCGGGGTCGGTGCGGTGCGCGGGCCAGGCGTCGGCGCGGGTCACCTCGGTGCCCACCGCCCGCTGCCAGTCGCCGATCCGGGGCGACCAGGCCACGTCGGCGCGCTGCTGCCGCTCGACGCGCGCCCCGCCGAGGGCCGCCTCGCCCGCCTGGGCGGTGAGCAGGAGGGCGGCCGCGCCGGCGGCGAGGGCGGGGGTCCGGACGCGGCCGCGGAGGAGCAGGAGGAGCGCGGCGACGACGGCGAGCAGGAGGGCGGCACCCGCGACGGGGTACGTCCAGGCGTCGATGTCGGTGCCGGCGCGGGCGGCGAGGGCGAGCGCCCCGAGGAGGGCGGCGGCGCCGAGCAGGGCGGCCGGGCGGGGCACGCCGGGTGCGCCGGAGAGCCAGGCGGCGACGAGGAGCAGGCCGCACAGGACGAAGGTCTGGCGGTACGGGTTGCCGTTGGGCGAGGCGCCGGCGTGCCAGAGGAGGTGCGTGGGGCCCCACTGGAGGGAGAGCGTGACCAGCACGACCAGCGCCGTCCAGCCGTACCGTACGCGCGGGGCGACGGCCCGGTTGAAGGGCAGCGTGAGGGCGAGGAGGAGGGCGGGCGTGCCGATGAAGAGCGCCGGCGTCTGCACGTTGGCGGTGGCGGGCAGGAAGCGCCCGAACAGCTCGGCCCAGGAGGCGGGCGCGAAGACCGACTCGGGCGTCGGGTCGGCGTACTTGGTGCCGCTGAAGACGACGAGGACGAGCGGCGCGGCGAGCCCGACGCCGAGACCGACGGTCCACACGGCCCGCAGGAGCGCGGCGAGGCGCGGCCGGACGCCGGAGGTGCCGGCGGTGCTGGCGGTGCTGGCGGTGCCGGAGGTGCCGGAGGTGCCGGAGGTGCCGGAGGTGCCAGAGGTGTCGGCGGTATCGGCGGTATCGGCGGCGCCGGAGGTATCGGCGGTGTCGGCGGTGAGGAGTCGGACGGCGAGGAAGAGCGCGGCGCCGAGGGTGGCCATGTAGGCGGTGTAGAAGTTGGCGATCCAGGCGACGGCGACGACCAGCGGGCCGAGGACCGGCCGCCGCCCCGCCCGGGCCCACTCCGCCACCAGGCAGAGCAGCGGGAAGGCGATGAGCCCGTCCAGCCACATCGGCACGGACGCGCCGTGGTTGAAGGTCCAGCCGGAGAGCGCGTACGCGGCCCCGAGGAGGGCGGCGAGCGGCCAGGGACCGCCGGACCGCCCGGCGGGGCGGAGCCGGATCAGCAGCGCGGCCATCGCCGCCCCCGCCGCGGTGATCTTGAGCGCGGTGATGACGTACAGCGCGAGCTCGGGCCGGTCGGCCGGGAAGAGGACGACGAGCAGCGAGAACGGGCTGCTCAGATAGGTGCCGATGTCGCCGAGGAAGCCCGCGCCGAAGCCGGAGTTCCAGTTGAGGAAGGCGTCGCCGTGGGTGTCGCCGAGCAGGAAGGCGCGCCAGTAGGCGTGGTACGGGAGGTACTGCTGGCCCAGGTCGACGACGTTCCGGGTGTACGGCCCGAGCGGGTGGCTGCGGGCGAGCGCGGTGGCCAGGACGAAGACCAGGGCGGTGAGCAGTCCGGCGCCGGCGGGGGCGAGCAGCAGCGGGTTCCGGGCCGCGCGGAGTCCCCGTACTCCGTCCCGGGCAGGGGTGGGCGCGGGCGGGGCGGCGGGTGGCACGGGTCCTCCAGGGAGCGCACGGCTCGTCGATCACCCGCGGCGAACGCACGGCGGGACGAACCCATTACTCCCGGTTGGAGCGTCCCGGAGTGGATCACCGGGCGATGTCCCGGCAGCGCCCAGGTGAACACCCGGTGTCACCGACCGGAGGCGTACCGCGTCCGGCGGAAACCGGGTGAGAGGCACTCGTCCCGGGTGCCGGGTCCAACGGGACGCCCCAGGCCTCCGGTCACCGCCCGCCCCGCGCCCCGGGCCTCCGGTCGCCGCCCGCCCGGCGCCTCAGGCGGGGGTCACCGGCAGTACGTCAGGGGACAGCGCCGCCGCGCGGGCGCTCGCGCTCGTCATCCGGCGGCGGTGGTGGCGCCGGCACAGCACCTCGTACCCGACGACCTCCGCGGCGGTGTTCACATCGCCGACGACGACCTGCTCGCCCTCGACGACCATGTGGCCGTCGACGGTCCGGGCGTTGTGGGTGGCGCGGGCGCCGCACCAGCAGAGCGCCTCCACCTGGAGCTGCTCGATCCGGTCGGCGAGCTCGATCAGCCGCTGCGAGCCGGGGAAGAGCTTGGTCCGGAAGTCGGTGGTGATGCCGAAGGCGTACACGTCGAGCCCGAGGTCGTCGACGATCCTCGCGAGCTGGTCGATCTGGACCGGCGCGAGGAACTGCGCCTCGTCGACGATCACGTAGTCGGCCTTGCCGCCCTGGGAGAGCTGGTCGACGAGGTACGCGTACAGGTCCATGCCGTCCGGCGCCTCGACGGCCTCGGTCACCAGGCCCAGCCGCGAGGACAGCTTCCCGGCGCCCGCCCGGTCGTCCCGGGTGAAGATCACGCCCTGGAGTCCGCGCGCGTCGCGGTTGTGCGCGATCTGGAGCGCCAGCGTGCTCTTTCCGCAGTCCATCGTTCCGGAGAAGAACACCAGCTCGGGCATGACGGGTCGAAGACCTTTCGGAGGGGAAGGGACGGGGGTTCGGGGGGGGGGGGACGGCGGCGGGGTCAGGACCGGACTTCGAGCAGCGGCACGAACTGCTCGGCGGGGGTCATCGACCCGTGCATGCCGGTCATCCGCGTCTCCAGCGGCTCGCCGACGGACGCGACGAGGGCCACGTCGTCGTGGGCCGCGGCGACGACGTCGCCGATCCGGCCGTACACCCGCTCGTCGACCGTGTCGCCGAACCAGCCGAGGGCGATGGCCTCGTCGCGGCCCGCCACCCAGAACTGCTCGCCGAGGACCTCGCGCCAGCAGGTGAGGACGTCGGCCTCGGCGCCGGGGACGGCGTAGACGTGCCGGGCGCGGCCCTCGCCGCCGAGGAGGGCGACGCCGGCGCGCAGCTCCCAGTCCTCGTCGACGTCGATCCGGTGCTCCTCGTCGAAGGGCACGTCGACCATGCCGTGGTCGGCGGTGACGTACAGCGCCGAGCGGGCGGGCAGCTGCTCGGCGAGCCGCTGGACCAGCCGGTCGACGAGCATGAGCTGACCGCGCCAGGCGTCGGAGTCGAGGCCGAAGCGGTGCCCGGCGCCGTCGAGCTCGCTGTAGTACGTGTAGACGAGCGAGCGGTCGCCGCCGGCCAGCTGCTCGGCGGCGAGGTCCATGCGCTCCTCGCCGGACAGGCGGCCGTGGAAGGTGCCGCCGCTGAGCGCGATCTGGGTGAGCGGGGTCTGCTCGAAGATCGGGGAGGACACCTGCGCGGTGTGGATCCCGGCCGCGTGGGCCTGCTGGAAGACCGTCGGGTACGGCTGCCAGGCCTTCGGCGGCGTCCAGGGCCGCCACTTGAGCTGGTTCATCAGCTCGCCGGTCTCGGGGTTGCGCACCGTGTAGCCGCCGAGGCCGTGGGTCCCGGGGGCGCGGCCGGTGCCGACGGAGGCGAGCGAGGTGGCGGTGGTGGCGGGGAAGCCGGCGGTGAGGGGCCGGCCGGTGCCGCCGCGCGAGGAGCCGAGCAGCGAGGTCAGGTACGGGGCCTCGTCCGGGTGGGCCTTGATCTGCTCCCAGCCGAGCCCGTCGACGAGGAAGACGCAGACGCGGTCGGCGGGGGTCAGCTCGGCGATCCGCGCGTCGTGGCCGGGCACGCCCTGGCCCGCGACGAGCGTGGGCAGCAGGTCGGCGAGGGAGCCGGAGCCGTACTCGGGCAGCGGGGCGGACTCGGGCGCGAGCGGAACCGGATCGTCCGGCCAGCCGTGGGCGACGGAGGTCGGCTGCGCCATCAGCGGCCGGCCGTCGGCGCGGTGTCGGCGGTGGCCTCGGAGAGCGCCTGGGCGAAGGTGAGGGTCTGCCGGACCGTGTCCGGGCCGTCCCCGGCCTCGCTGACGCGCAGGCTGAGGTCGTCCGCGGTGGCGTTGCCGGTGTAGCCGTGGTCGGCGTCGCAGTTCGGGTCGCCGCAGGCGGCGGGCTCCAGGTCGATCCGGGAGACGGCGCCCCAGCCGATGGTCAGGACGACCTCGCGGGGCACGGAGCCCGGGGTGTACGACTCCGGGTTGGCGACGACCCGGCTGACCACGACCGAGGAGATCCGGTCCAGCTTCACGGACTCGGTGGACGTGGTGGCGTACGGGCTGGGCGAGCTGTTGTCGGCCGCCTGCTCGTCGGTGTGGCTGACGATGAAACGGCTCGGGGTCAGGACGAGGACGGTGACGTGGCGCCGGACCTCGTTGGCGTCGAAGGTGGTCTCCTGGTGGACCACGTACGACGCCACGTCCTCGCCGCCGACGGCGGCCTCCACCGCCTCGGACACGAGGGCCGGGTAGTAGCCGCTGCGCTCGATCGCCGCGCGCAGCCCCTGGGTCGTCGTACCGCTCTTCACCATGGACTCCATCCTACGGGGCCGCGCGGCCCCTCCGGCCCTTCAGTAGCTGGGCAGGCGGCGGGGGCCGAGGTCGGTGGTGGGCGCGGGTGGGGCGAGCCGGACCGCGGCGCCGAGGACGGAGACGCCGGAGGGGGCGACGACGGCCGGTTCGAGCGCGACGGAGACGATCTCCGGATGGTCGTCGACCAGCCGGGAGACCCGGAGCAGCAGCTCCTCCAGGGCGGGGGTGTCGACGGGGGCCGAGCCGCGCCAGCCGAAGAGCAGCGGGGCGGTGCGGATGGAGCGGACCAGCTCGGCGGCGTCCCGGTCGGTGGCCGGGACGAGGCGGTGGGCGGTGTCGCCGAGGAGTTCGGAGGCGGCGCCCGAGAGCCCGAAGGAGAGGACGGCGCCGACGGCGGGGTCGATCGCGGCGCGGATGACGGTGTCCACGCCGCGGGGCGCCATCGCCTGGACGACCGGCTGCAGCTCCTCGGGCTTGCCGAGGGCCTCGGTCAGCTCGGCGAAGGCGGTGCGCAGCTGCTGCTCGGTCGCCAGGTCGAGCCGGACGCCGCCGAGGTCGGGACGGTGGCGCAGGTGGGGGGCGGTGGTCTTGAGCGCCACCGGGTAGCCGAGCCGGGCGGCGGCCGCGACGGCCGCGTCGGGTCCGGGCGCGGGCAGGGTGGGGCGCAGCGCGATGCCGTACCGGCCGAGGAGTTCGGCGGTCTCGTCGGCGGTGAGGGTGACGCCCCGGGACTCCTGTCCGGCGCCGCGCTCGCCGAGCACGCGGTCGATGAGCGCGGCGGCGCCGGCCTCGTCGATGGAGTCGTACTCCGGTACGCGTCCCGGGTCGGCGGCCTGCCGCCGCCACTGCGCGTACCGCACGGCCTCGGCGAGGGCGCGGACGGCCCGCTCGGCGGCGGGGTAGGCGGGGATGTTCCGGGCGGGGGCGGCCGGGTCCGGTGCCTCCCGCTCCTCCGGGGCCTCTCGGTCCCCCTGCGGTACGGGGGCGGGCGCGGCGGCCGTCGTGCGGCGGGGGCGGGCGGGGGCGGGGCGGGTGCTGGTGGCGGCGGAGAGGGCCTCGGCGAGGCCGCCCATCTCGACGTGGACGACGACGACCGGCTTGGCGGCGCCCGCGGCGCCGCTGCCGGCGACGGCCTCGCGGAGGGAGGCGGCCAGGACCTCGGTGGTCCCTTCGATGCCGACCCAGGGGATCGCGGTGACGACGACCGCGTCGCAGGAGTCGTCGGCGAGCGCGGCGGCGAGCGCGTCTCGGAAGTCGGCCGGGGTGGCGCCGGTCGTCAGGTCGAGGGGCCGCTGCGGGCGCAGGCCCTCGGTGAGGCAGGCGTCGTACGCGAGGAGGCCGAGGGACTCGGAGTTGCCGAGGATCGCGACGCGCGGGCCCGCGGGCAGCGGCTGTCCGGCGAGCAGCACCCCGGCGTCGACGAGTTCGGTGACGGTGTCGACGCGGATGACGCCGGCCTGGCGCAGCAGCGCGGAGACGGTGGCGTGCGGGATGCGGCTGACGGGGACGCGGTGGCCGGGCGGGGCGCTGCCGCTGTGCCGGGCGCCCTTGACGACGACGACGGGCTTGACGGCGGCGGTGCGACGGGCGAGCCGGGCGAACTTGCGGGGGTTGCCGAGGGACTCCAGGTAGAGGAGGACGACGTCGGTCGCGGGGTCGTCGTACCAGTGCTGGAGGACGTCGTTGCCGGAGACGTCCGCGCGGTTGCCGGCGGAGATGAAGGAGGAGAGGCCGGCGCCGCGCCGGTGCAGCCGGGCGAGGAGGGCGACGCCGATGGCGCCGGACTGGGTGAAGAGGCCGATGCGGCCGGCGGCGGGCAGCTCGGGGGCGAGGGAGGCGTTGAGCCGCACGTCCTCGGCGGTGTCGATGATGCCGAAGGCGTTGGGGCCGATGATCCGCATGCCGTACGAGCGGGCCTGGCGGACCAGGGCCCGCTGCCGCTCGCGGCCCTCGGCGCCGCCGCTCTCGGCGTAGCCGGCGGAGAGGACGACGAGTCCGCGCACCCCGTGTTCGCCGCAGTCGGCGACGACCTCGGGGACCCGCTCGGCGGGGACGGCGACGATCGCGAGGTCGACGGGGGCTCCGACGGCGGCGACGGAGGGGAAGGCGGGCACGCCGTCGAGTTCGGCCTCCGCGTCCGCGCCGAGCGCGGGGTTGACCGCGTACACCTGCCCGGTGAAGCCGCCCGCGAGGACGTTCCGCAGCACGGTCCTGCCGACCCCGCCGGGGGTCCGGCCGGCGCCGACGACGGCGACCGAGCGGGGGGCGAGGAGCCGCTGGACGGACCGGGCCTCGGCGCGCTGTTCGCGGGCGCGCTGGACGGCGAGGGAGCGGTCGGTCGGTTCGAGGTCGAGGTGGAGGCGGACGGAGCCGTCCTCGAAGCTGCGCTTCTGGGTGTAGCCGGCGTCCGTGAACACCTTGATCATCTTGGTGTTGGCGGGGAGCACCTCGGCGGCGAAGCGGCGGATGCCGCGCTCGCGGGCGACGGCCGCGATGTGTTCGAGGAGGGCGGAGGCGACGCCGCGGCCCTGGTGGGCGTCCTGGACGAGGAAGGCGACCTCGGCCTCGTCGGCGGGGAAGGAGGCGGGGCGGCCGAGGTCGTTGATCCGGTCGTAGCGGACGGTGGCGATGAACTCGCCGCCGACGGTGGCGGCGAGGCCGACCCGGTCGACGAAGTCGTGGTGGGTGAAGCGGTGGACGTCCTTGGCGGAGAGCCGGGGGTAGGGGGCGAAGAAGCGGTAGTACTTCGACTCGTCCGAGACCTGCTCGTAGAAGCTGACGAGCCGGTCGGCGTCGTCGGCGGTGATGGGCCGGATGCGCGCGGTGCCGCCGTCCCGGAGCACGACGTCGGCCTCCCAGTGGTCGGGGTAGGCGTGCCCCTCCGGCTCCGGCCGGCCGGCCGCCGCCCCGCCCGCGGCCCCGGCCTCGGTACCGCCTCCGGCCCCGCCCGGTCCGTCCGTCTGCTCCGACGCGCTGCGCATGGGCAAAGCCTACGGCCGGGGTCCGGCACCGGCACCGTCCGCGCGCCCACTCCCTGGCGGTACACGGCTCGCGCGGCCTCCCGGCCCCGTGCAAGGTAGGAGGGCCGAACGTCGCACGGATGCGGGACCCAGGTCGGCAGGAGCACGCCGCATCCCGTGAGAGACTGGTCTAGACAACCGCTGAAGACCTGAAGGGCAACACCATGGCTGAGCGCCGCGTCAACGTCGGCTGGGCCGAGGGCCTGCACGCCCGCCCCGCCTCCATCTTCGTCCGTGCCGCCACGGCCTCCGGTGTCCCGGTGACCATCGCCAAGGCCGACGGCAACCCGGTCAACGCCGCGTCGATGCTCGCGGTCCTCGGCCTGGGCGCGCAGGGCGGCGAGGAGATCGTGCTCGCCTCGGACGCCGAGGGTGCCGAGGCCGCGCTGGAGCGCCTCGCCAAGCTCGTCGCCGAGGGCCTCGACGAGCTCCCCGAGACGGTCTGACCCGGCGGGTCGATCCACAGCTCTTCCCGACGGCCGCGTCCCCGGAAATTCCCGGCGGACGCGGCCGTCCGGTATTTCCGGGGTCAGAGAATTGCCTTTTCGGAGAGTTTCCGGGCAGCCCGAAAGAAGCCCTGGAATTGCTATTCTTTGTATACGGCGTCCGTGTTAATTCCGGACGCTCGCCGTGTTGACGGCATGTTGCGAAACCCTCACACGGCCCCGCTCGGGCCTTTTCAGCCGGTGCAGCGGAAGCGTGTGCTCGGCGTGCTGCGCGGTGAGCCCGCGGGCCCGCTCGGCGTCCCCGCGGGCGATGGCGTCGACGATCGCCCCGTGCTCGGCCCAGGCCTCGACGGGCCGGTCCGGCTGGTCCACCGCGTACATCCAGGCGATCTTGTGGCGCAGCTGGGTGAGGAGCGCGGCGAGCGCCGGGGAGCCCGAGGCCTGGGCGAGCGTCTCGTGGAACCAGCCGCCGAGCGCCCGCAGATCCTCGCCCTGCCCCCGCCGCGCCCGCTCCTGCCCCAGCCTGACCAGGCCCCGCAGCACCTTGAGGTGGGCGTCGGTGCGCCGCTGGGCGGCCCGGGCGGCGGCGAGCGGTTCGAGCAGCGCCCGTACGTCGAGGAGGTCGGAGGCCTCCTGGTCGGTGGGCTCGGCGACATGGGCGCCCGCGTGCCGGCGGCTGACGACGAAGCCCTCGGACTCCAGGGTGCGCAGCGCCTCGCGGACCGGGACGCGGGAGACGCCGTAACGGCGGGCGAGCTGTTCCTCGGTCAGCCGGCTGCCGCGCTCGAAGATCCCCGAGACGATGTCGTCCCGGATCGCCGTGCATACCGATTGCGCGGGAACCCGCATGTCCGACCTCCGTATTCGCTCCGCGCGCACCGAATTCGAGCAGCGCCGTTCACGCGACTCTATTGCAGGGCGCCGGAAATTCCGATGCCCCCTCGGAATTCGTCCGGTTCGCGGCGGAATCCCTCCGGATCCGGAGCTCCGCAGCGCCCGGCAGGGCGCGAAAAGGCCCCGGCTCGCGGGAGCCGGGGCTTTCGGTGCAGCGGGGGCCGCGAAGCGTCAGAGGCTGACGCCGCGGGCGCGGAGGTACGCGACGGGGTTGATGTCGGAGCCGTACTCGGCGGTGGTCCGGGCCTCGAAGTGGAGGTGCGGGCCGGTGGAGTTGCCGGTCGAGCCGGAGACGCCTATCTGCTGGCCGGGCTCGACGCTCTGGCCGACGTAGACGCCGATGGACGACAGGTGGCCGTACTGGGTGTACGTGCCGTCGTTCATCCGGATCACGATGTTGTTGCCGTACGCGCCGCCCCAGCCGGCCTCGACGACGGTGCCGGAGCCGACGGAGACGACCGAGCTGCCGTAGGAGGCGTGGAAGTCGACGCCGGAGTGGCTGCCGGAGGACCAGAGCGAGCCGCCGGTCTTGTAGCCGGTGGAGACGTACGAGCCGGCGACCGGGAGGTTGAAGGAGGCGAGCCGGCGGCGCTCGGCCTCACGGGCGGCGCGCTCCTTGGCCTCGCGGATCTCCTGGGCGCGGGCCTCGGCCTTGCGCTTCGCCTCGGCGCGCGCCTTGGCCCGGGCCTCGGCCTCGGTGGCCTCGCGCTCCTGGGCGGCGGCCTGCGCGCTGACCTGGTCGGCGATGGACTCGTCGGCGATCACCTGGGTGAGGCCGGTGTCCTCGGGGGAACGGTCGTCCGTGTCGGCGGCGAGCGCCGGGGAGGCCAGGGTGCCGACGACGCCGGTGGTCGCGAGGGCGGCCACGCCGGCGATGCCGGCGCTGCGGCGAGCCAGTCGGCTCGCACCACGATGCTTCCCGGTGGCACGGGTGAACGCCAAGACGGTTCCTTTCCTTCCTTCTCGCCTACCGGGTTAGCTGACGGGTTCGGAGCAGGAAGGTCTCCTACGGGCCCCTCCGCGTGGCGAAGGCGTCCGATTCACCCCAGGGACTGCGTGGGTCCCCGGCTCCCCAGGCTCGCGCCTGACGGGGACTCGGCGATGTCTGTCCGGTTGCCGCGGGTGCGGCGCGTACGTCGGGTCGGACAGACGGATCGACGCTAGGCCGGACGGATGTCGATCGCCAAACAGACACGCTCATTTGTAAGACATGCCACAGGGCATACAATCATCTTTGACGCCGTAACGGACAAAGCGGAGGTCTCCGGCGCTTCTACGCGCCGGAGACCTCCGCCCGGGGTTGACGACCGGTCAACTCACCACGGGTCGACTCACCCCAGGGTCAGCTCACCACGGGTCAGCTCACCACGGTCACGTCGCCGATGCCGAGGGCCCGCACGGGCTCCTCGATCTGCGACGCGTCGCCCACCAGGACCGTGACGAGCCGGTCCACCGGGAAGGCGCTGACGACGGCGGCCGTGGCCTCGACCGTGCCGGTCTCGGCGAGCCGCGCGTACAGCCGGGCCTGGTAGTCGTCCGGGAGGTGCTGCTCCACCTGGTCGGAGAGGGTCGCGGCGACCGACGCGGCCGTCTCGTACTTGAGCGGGGCCACGCCCACCAGGTTCTGCACCGCCACGTCCCGCTCGGCGTCGGTCAGACCGCCCTCCGCCAGGGTGCGGAGCACCTGCCACAGGTCGCCGAGGGCCGGACCGGTGTTGGGGGTGTCGACCGAGCCGCTGATCGCGAGCATCGAGGCGCCGTGCCCCTCGCCGTCCGAGCGGAGCACCTGCCCGAAGGCGCGCACGCCGTACGTGTACCCCTTCTCCTCGCGCAGGACGGCGTCCAGACGGGACGTCAGGGTGCCGCCGAGGCAGTAGACGCCGAGGACCTGCGCGGCCCACACGGAGTCGTGGCGGTCCGGGCCGATCCGGCCGATCAGCAGCTGGGTCTGGACCGCCCCGGGGCGGTCGACGATGACGACCCGTCCGGTGTCGTCGGCGGTGATCGGCGCCATCGGACGAGGCGCGGCCGGCTTGCCGGTCCAGCCGCCCAGGGTCTCGGCGAGCACCTTGTCGAGGTCGACGCCGGTGAGGTCGCCGACGACGACCGCGGTGGCGGCGGCGGGCCGCAGGTGCGCGTCGTAGAAGGCGCGGACGGCGGCGGCGTCGATGGCCTTCACCGTCTCCTCGGTGCCCTGGCGGGGCCGGGACATCCGGGTCGTGGCCGGGAAGAGCTCCTTGTAGAGCTGCTTCGCTGCCCGGCGGCTCGGGTTGGCGGCCTCGTGCGGGATCTCGTCGAGCCGGTTGTCCACCAGGCGCTTGACCTCGTCGGGGTCGAAGGCCGGGGAGATCAGCGCCTCGGCGACCAGACCGAGCGCCTTGGTGAGCCGGGAGACCGGGACCTCCAGGGAGACCCGGACGCCGGGGTGGTCCGCGTGCGCGTCGAGCGTGGCGCCACAGCGCTCCAGCTCGGCCGCGAACTCCTCGGCGCCGCGCTCGGTGGTCCCCTCGGAGAGGGCGCGCGCCATGATCGTGGCGACGCCGTCGAGGCCCTCGGGCTCGGCGTCCAGCGGCGCGTCGAGGAAGATCTCGACGGCCACGACCTGCTGGCCGGGGCGGTGGCAGCGGAGCACCGTCAGGCCGTTGTCGAGCGCGCCGCGCTCGGGGGCCGGGAAGGCCCAGGGCCTGGCCGTGCCGGCCTTCGGCTGCGGGTGGAACTCCATGCTGGTCAGGGACGTGGCGGCGTCGGTCATCGGTCCGCTCCTTCCTCGTCGTCGCCGTCGGCGCTGTCGTCGGTGCCGTCGGTGGACACCGGCTCGTAGACCAGCACCGCGCGGTTGTCGGGGCGCAGCCGGGCCGCGGCCACCTCGCGCACCTCGTCGGCGGTGACGGCGAGGACGCGGTCGACCGCGGTCAGGGCGAGCTGCGGGTCGCCGAACAGCACGGCGAAGCGGCACAGTTCGTCGGCGCGGCCGGCCACCGTGCCGAGCCGGTCGAGCCATTCGCGCTCCAGCTGGGCCTGGGCGCGCTCCATCTCCTCGGCGGTCGGGCCCTCGGCCGCGAAGCGGGCGAGCTCCTCGTCGACGGCCGCCTCGATGGCGGGGACCTCGACGCCGCCGGAGGTCTTGACGTCCAGCCAGCCGAGCGAGGGGGCGCCGGCGAGCCGCAGCAGGCCGAAGCCGGCGGCGACCGCGGTGCGGTCGCGGCGGACCAGGCGGTTGTGCAGCCGGGAGGACTCGCCGCCGCCGAGCACGGTGAGGGCGAGGTCGGCCGCGTCGCACGCGCGCGTGCCGTCCTCCGGCAGCCGGTAGGCGGCCATCAGGGCGCGGGCCGGGACGTCCTCGACGACGACCTCGCGCAGCTGCCCGCCCATGACGTCGGGCAGGGCGCCGTCGCGCGGGGCCTGCTTGCCGTCGTGGCCGGGGATGGAGCCGAAGTACTTCTCGACCCAGGCGAGCGTCTGCTCGGGGTCGATGTCGCCGACCACCGACAGGACCGCGTTGTTGGGCGCGTAGTACGTGCGGAAGAAGGTCCGCGCGTCCTCCAGGGTGGCCGCGTCCAGGTCCGCCATCGAACCGATGGGGGTGTGGTGGTACGGGTGGCCCTCGGGGTACGCGAGAGCGGTGAGCCTCTCGAAGGCGGTGCCGTACGGCACGTTGTCGTACCGCTGGCGGCGCTCGTTCTTCACGACGTCCCGCTGGTTCTCCATCGACTCGTCGTCGAGGGCGGCGAGCAGCGAGCCCATCCGGTCCGCCTCCAGCCAGAGCGCGAGCTCCAGCTGGTGGGTGGGCATCGTCTCGAAGTAGTTGGTGCGCTCGAAGCTGGTCGTGCCGTTGAGCGAGCCGCCGGCGCCCTGGACGAGTTCGAAGTGGCCGTTGCCGTGCACCTGCTTCGAGCCCTGGAACATCAGGTGCTCGAAGAGGTGGGCGAGGCCCGTGCGGCCCTCGACCTCGTGGCGCGAACCGACGTCGTACCAGAGGCAGACCGCGGCGACCGGGGTCAGGTGGTCCTCGGAGAGGACCACCCGCAGGCCGTTCGCCAGCCGGTGCTCGGTCGCTGTCAGGCCGCCGGAGCCGGCCTCGGCCGTGGCCGTGTGACCCATGGGCATGTACATCCCTTCGATCGCGATCTGGAAAAGTCCTGCCACTGTATGCAAGCGCGCCGACACCTGGCGAAGTTCCCGGAGTCCTCCGATGTCCCTCGTCCGGGTCGCGGTCCGCGTTGTCGGTGGCACGGTCCACAATGGTCCGCGTCAGATCAAGCTTTGTCGGAGAAGGAGCCGCAGCCGCGATGGCCCGCCGCAGCACGAAGACACCGCCGCCGGACGACGCGTACGAGGAGAGGATCCTCGACATCGACGTCGTCGACGAGATGCAGGGCTCCTTCCTCGAGTACGCCTACTCGGTCATCTACTCGCGCGCCCTGCCCGACGCCCGCGACGGCATGAAGCCGGTCCAGCGGCGCATCGTCTACCAGATGAACGAGATGGGCCTGCGCCCCGACCGCGGGTTCGTCAAGTGCGCCCGCGTGGTCGGCGAGGTGATGGGCAAGCTGCACCCGCACGGCGACGCCTCGATCTACGACGCCATGGTGCGCATGGCGCAGCCCTTCTCCATGCGCGTGCCGCTGGTCGACGGCCACGGCAACTTCGGATCGCTGGGCAACGACGACCCGCCGGCCGCCATGCGGTACACCGAGTCGCGGATGGCCCCGGCCGCCCTGCTGATGACCGAGTCCATCGACGAGGACACGGTCGACTTCGCGCCCAACTACGACGGCCAGGAGCGGGAGCCGGTCGCGCTCCCCGCCGCGTATCCGAACCTGCTGGTGAACGGCGCCTCGGGCATCGCGGTCGGCATGGCCACCAACATGCCCCCGCACAACCTCGGCGAGGTCGTGGCGGCCGCCCGCCACCTGATCCGCTACCCGAACGCGGACCTGGACGCGCTGATGCGCTTCGTGCCCGGTCCCGACCTGCCGACCGGCGGCCGGATCGTCGGCCTGAACGGCATCCGGGACGCGTACGAGACGGGCCGCGGCACCTTCAAGATCCGCGCCACCACCTCGGTGGAGACGGTGACCGCCCGCCGCAAGGGCATCGTCGTCACCGAACTGCCCTTCACGGTCGGCCCCGAGAAGGTCATCTCCAAGATCAAGGACCTGGTCGGCTCGAAGAAGCTCCAGGGCATCGCCGACGTCAAGGACCTCACCGACCGGGCCCACGGGCTCCGTCTGGTCATCGAGATCAAGAACGGCTTCGTGCCCGAGGCCGTCCTGGAGCAGCTCTACAAGCTGACGCCGATGGAGGAGTCCTTCGGCATCAACAACGTGGCCCTGGTGGACGGTCAGCCGCTCACCCTGGGCCTCAAGGAGCTCCTGGAGGTCTACCTCGACCACCGCTTCGAGGTGGTCCGCCGCCGCTCCGAGTACCGCCGCGGCAGGAAGCGCGACCGGCTCCACCTGGTCGAGGGCCTGCTCGTCGCCCTCCTCGACATCGACGAGGTCATCCGGCTCATCCGGGAGAGCGAGAACTCCGCGCAGGCCAAGGAGCGCCTGATGGAGCGCTTCTCGCTGAGCGAGGTCCAGACCCAGTACATCCTGGACACCCCGCTGCGCCGGCTCACCAAGTTCGACCGCCTGGAGCTGGAGACCGAGCGCGACCGGCTCACCGGCGAGATCGACGAGCTGACCGGGATCCTGGACTCCGACTCCGAGCTGCGCAAGCTGGTCTCGGCCGAGCTGGCCGCGGTCGCGAAGAAGTTCGCCACCGACCGGCGCACGGTCCTCCTGGAGTCGGCGGGCGCCCCGGTGGCGGCCGTGCCGCTGGAGGTCGCGGACGACCCGTGCCGGGTGCTGCTCTCCTCGACCGGCCTGCTGGCCCGGACGGTCTCGGCGGAGCTGCCGCCGGCCGACCCGGACGCCAAGCGGGCCAAGCACGACGTGATCGTCTCGTCGGTGGCGGCCACCCAGCGCGGCGACGTGGGCGCGGTGACCTCGACGGGCCGCCTGCTGCGGATCGCGGTCATCGACCTGCCGCAGCTGCCCGACACGGTCGCGGCGCCGAACCTGGCGGGCGGGGCGCCGATGGGCGAGTTCCTGTCCCTGGAGGCGGACGAGACGGTGATCTGCCTGACCACCCTGGACGAGGCCTCCCCCGGTCTGGCGCTCGGCACCCTCCAGGGCGTGGTCAAGCGGGTGGTGCCCGACTATCCGGCGAACAAGGACGAGCTGGAGGTCATCACCCTCAAGGACGGCGACCGGATCGTCGGCGCGAGCGAGCTGCGGACGGGCGAGGAGGACCTGGTCTTCATCACCTCGGACGCGCAGCTGCTGCGCTACCCGGCCTCCCAGGTGCGGCCGCAGGGCCGCCCGGCCGGCGGCATGGCGGGCATCAAGCTGGCGGCCGGCGCGGAGGTGCTGTCCTTCGCGGCGGTGGACCCGGCGGCGGACGCGGCCGTCTTCACGGTGGCGGGCTCGACCGGCACCCTGGACGGCTCCGCCGCGACCTCGGCGAAGCTGACCCCCTTCGACCAGTACCCGCGCAAGGGCCGGGCGACCGGCGGCGTGCGCTGCCAGCGCTTCCTGAAGGGCGAGGACGCCCTGGTCCTGGCCTGGGCGGGCGCCCTGCCGGCCCGCGCCGCGCAGAAGAACGGCACACCGGTCGAGCTGCCGGAGGCGGACCCGCGCCGCGACGGCTCGGGCACCCCGCTGCCGCAGCAGGTCGACGTGGTGGCGGGCCCGGCGAGCTAGGGCCCGCCGCACGCCCCGGTACGCGACGAAGCCCCCGCTCCGGACGGAGCGGGGGCTTCGTCGTGCCCGGGCCCGGAAGAGGTCGGGCCCAGGGCCGGGTCAGGTGCGGGCGGCGCCGGGGGCGTACAGCGTCTCGACCCCGGCGACGATCAGCCGCAGCCCCTCCTCGAAGCGCTCGTCGTAGCCGGCGAAGATCTCGGCGCCGGCCGCGGCGGCCAGGGGGTAGTCGGCGAGGCGCCGGGCGCGTTCCTCGACGTCGAAGCCCTCCCGGGGCTCGCCGGGCTGGGACTCGGTGCCCTGCTCCTCGGTGACGAAGCCGAGCGTGTACATGTACGCCGTCGTGCTGGCCCGCACCGCCTCGCGCAGCGAGAACCCGGCGTCGACGAGGGCGCCGAGCTGGCGCTCCATGTCCTGGGCGTGGTCGGTGCCGGTGAAGCGGGCGCCGCTGTAGACCTTGGCGCCGTCGCGGTAGCGCAGCAGTCCGGCGCGCAGCCCCCGGTTGGCGGTGAGCATGAGGTCCTGCCAGCTCTGCCCGGCGGCCGGCCGGGCGTCCGGGTCGGCGACCATCCGCCGGTACATGACGGTCGCCATCTCGTCGAGCAGGGCCTGCTTGTTCTTGAAGTGCCAGTACAGGGCCGGGGCCTGGACGTGGAGCTCCTGGGCGATCGCGCGAAGCGTGAGCCCCTCCAGGCCGCGCTCGTTCAGCAGCCGCAGGGCGGTCTCCGCCACCTGGCCGGGTTCCAGCTTGCTCGTCTTCTTGGTCGCCACACCGTCACGGTATCCCCTTGACTCCTTAACGTCGTTAAGGTCATCCTTGACGTAACACCGTTTAACGGCGTTAAGGAACGGAGGCGGTCACCCATGGCAGCGGACAGGCACAGCCACAGGGACACGGACGTCGTCATCGCGGGAGCGGGCCCGACGGGGCTGGTGCTCGCCCTCGACCTCGCCCGCCGGGGCGTCCGGGCGCTCCTCCTGGAGCGGGCCGGCGGACTCTTCCCCGGCTCGCGCGGCAAGGGGCTCCAGCCCCGCAGCCAGGAGGTCCTGGACGACCTCGGCGTGCTGCCCGGGGTACTGGCGGCGGGGGCCTCGTACCCCAGGATGCTGGCCTGGGAGGGCACCGAGCGGCGCGGCGAGTGGGACATGATCGAGCGCTCCGAGCCCACCGAGCAGGTGCCGTACGCGAACACCCTGCTGATCCCGCAGTCCCGCACCCAGGAGCTGCTGTACGCCCGCCTGACCGAGCTCGGCGGCGCCGTCCGGTTCGGTGCCGAGCTGTCCGGGTTCGACCAGGACGAGGACGGCGTGACGGTGGGGCTGGCCGACGGCGGGACGATCAGGGCCGGATATCTGGTCGGCGCCGACGGCGGCCGCTCCACCGTCCGCAGGGCCCTCGGGATCGGGATGTCCGGCGAGACCGTCGACCCGCGCCCGATGCTCGTCGCCGATGTGCGGATCTCCGCCGGCGCGGTGGCCGACCGGGACCACTGGCACGTCTGGCGGGCCCCGGACGGCGGCGTGGCGCTCTGCCCGCTGCCGGGAGGTGACGGTCTCTTCCAGCTCGCCGCCACCTTCGAGGACGCCGCCGCCGGCGTGGACACCACCCCGGAAGGCGTCCGCGCCCTCCTCACCGCCCGCACGCCGCTGACGGCGGACGAGATCACGGACGTGCCGTGGGCCTCGGACTACCGCGCCCGGGCGGCCCTGGCGGACCGCTTCCGGGAAGGCCGCGTCTTCCTGGCGGGCGACGCGGCCCACGTCCACTCCCCCGCCGGCGGCCAGGGCCTCAACACCGGCGTCCAGGACGCGTACAACCTCGGCTGGAAACTCGCCCAGGTCCTGCTCCACGGCGCGCCGGCCGCGCTCCTCGACTCGTACGAGGCGGAGCGCCGCCCGGTGGCGGCGGAGGTCCTCGGCCTCAGCACCCGCCTCCACAGGGCGACCGCCGACGGCGAGGCCACCCGGCGGGGCAAGGACGTCCAGCAGCTCGGCCTCGGCTACCGGGACTCGGCACTCGCGGTGGACACCCGCCCGCAGACGCCCGGGGACACCCTGCGCGCGGGCGACCGCGCCCCGGACGGCCCGCACGACGGGGCGCGCCTCTTCGACCTCTTCCGGGGCCCGCACTTCACCCTGCTGACGATCGGCGCCACCGCCCCGCCGCCGCACCTCCCCCCGTCCGTCCGCACGGCCGGACTGGCGGCCTACGCCCCGTACGGCCCGGGCGTCTTCCTCATCCGCCCGGACGGCTACGTGGGCTGGGCCGGCAGCCACGCCGACCCGACCCTCGGCGCCTACCTGACGACGGTCGGCCTGGCACCGGCGGAGGTGACGGCGGGCTAGCTAGGGCCGGTCCTCCGCGGGCGGCTCGTCGCCCTGGGGGACGTACCGCAGGACGCCCCACATGCTGTGCTCGTCCGGGGCGTCCCCGGACCCGTCCTGCTCACAGGCGGCGAGTTCCTTGCGCAGGGCGGCCGCGTCGACGCCCGAGCCGATCAGGACGAGCTGCGAGAGCCGCTCCTCCCCGGCCGGCCAGGGTTCCGGGTAGAACCGCAGGAAGCGGCCGACGGCGTGCACCAGATAGCGGTGCTCGGGGTCGGCGACGCCGAAGTCCACGAAGCCCTTGAGGCGGTACAGCCCCTCGGGGCGCGAGTCGAGGAAGGCCATCAGGCGCCGCGGATGCAGCGGCGCGGCGGTGGCCAGGGAGACGGTGTCGTAGGCGGCGTGCGGGTGCGCGTGGCCGTCCTCGTCGGCGTAGAGGACGTCCTCGATCGACATCTGCCCGACGATCTCGTCCTCCGGGACGACCCGGTCGAAGAGCAGCTCGGGATCGATCCGGCCGTGCGCCGCCTCGACCACCGCGGCCCGCCCCGCGAGCCCGGCCACGGTCTCCCGGACCGCGCTCAGCTCCTCCCCGGACACCCGGTCGGCCTTGTTGACCACGACCAGGTCGGCGAGGGCGAGGTGGCGGTCGGTCTCGGGGTGCCGCTCCCGCGTGGCGGCGAACTCGGCGGCGTCGACGACCTCGACGAGGCCGCCGTACACGACCCGCCGGTTCTCGCTGGCGAGCACCATCCGCACCAGCTCCTGCGGCTCGGCCAGCCCGCTCGCCTCGATCACGATCACGTCCAGGCGCAGCTCGGGCCGGGTCAGCACCTCCAGGTACTCGTCCAGCTCGCTCGCGTCCACGGCGCAGCACAGACACCCGTTCCCCAGGGAGACCGTCGACCCCACCTGCCCGGCGACGGTCATCGCGTCGATCCCGATGTCCCCGAAGTCATTGACCATGACCCCGATCCGGGTCCCCCGCGCACCCCGCAGCAGCTGGTTGAGGAGCGTGGTCTTCCCTGCCCCGAGAAACCCGGCGAGAACGACGACGGGAATCTGCTGCGCACCCACGAAACGGACCTTTCACTGAACGACGCCGGACACGGCCCGGCACGGAACCCGGCGCGGGCCCCCGGACCGCCCCCCAGGATAGGCAGCCCTCCCCATGCCCCCACCCCGCACACGCGAACCTCCCGGCCCCCACCCGCGGCATTTCCGGTCGCGCGGGCCGTCCCCGTACCGTTTCGGGCATGACCAGCACCGCTTCGCTCCCCTCCGCGCGGCCGGCCGTGCGCCGGCGGCGCCGGCTCGGATGGCCGCGGCGGGTGTTCTCGCAGGTGCTGCTGATGCAGCTGGCCGTCGCCACCGGCGTGACCGTGCTGGCCACCGGCCTCTTCCTGGCCCCGCTGAGCGCCCAGCTCGACGACCAGGCCATGCGGCGGGCCCTGGCCATCGCCGAGACCATGGCCTCCACGCGTACCGCCGCGGACCTGGCCGGCGGTCCGCCGTCGGCGACGGGCCCGGTGCAGCGCGAGGCCGAGCGGATCCGGGCCGCGACCGGCGCCGAGTACGTCGTCGTCATGGACACCCGCGGCGTGCGCTGGTCGCACACCGACCCCGCCCAGATCGGCCGGACCGTCTCCACCGACCCGAGCGAGGTGCTCGCGGGCCGCGAGGTGATGGAGATCGACAGCGGCACCCTCGGCCGCTCGGCGCGCGGCAAGGCGCCGCTGCTCGACGCCGACGGCGGGATCGTCGGCGCCGTCTCGGTCGGCATCGAGTACGACAGCGTCCGCGACCGGCTCCTCTCCGCCATCCCCGGCCTCCTGGCCTACGCGGGCGGCGCGCTCGCGGCCGGCGCCCTGGCGGCGTACCTGATCTCCCGGCGGATCCAGCGCCAGACCCGTGACCTGGCCTTCTCCGACATCTCGGCGCTCCTCGCCGAGCGCGAGGCGATGCTGCACGGCATCCGCGAGGGCGTGGTGGCCCTGGACCGGAAGGGCTCCGTGCGGCTCCTCAACGACGAGGCGCAGCGCCTGCTCGGGCTCGGCCCCGAGGCCGCCGGACAGCCGCTCGACGCGCTCCTCGGCCCCGGCCGCACGGCGGACGTACTGACCGGCCGGGCGACCGGCGCCGACCTCGTGACCGTCCAGGGGCACCGCGTGCTCATCGCCAACCGGATGCCCACGGACGACGGCGGCGCCGTGGCGACCCTGCGCGACCGCACCGAGCTGGAACGGCTCGGCCGGGAGCTGGACTCCACCCGCGGCCTGATCGACGCCCTGCGGGCCCAGGACCACGAGCACGCCAACCGGCTGCACACCCTCCTCGGGCTGCTCGAACTGGAGCTGTACGAGGAGGCGGCCGACTTCGTCACCGAGGTCGTCGGGGTCCACCGGGCGACCGCCGAGCAGGTGACCGAGAAGGTCCACGACCCGCTGCTCGCGGCGCTCCTCGTCGGCAAGGCGACGGTCGCCGCCGAGCGGGGCGTCTCCCTGCGGATCGCCCAGGACTCCCTGCTCCCCGACCGTCTGGTCGACCCGCGCGAACTGGTCACCGTCGTCGGCAACCTCGTCGACAACGCCCTGGACGCCGCCGCCGGCACCCAGGACGCCCGGGTCGAGGTGGCGCTGCGCGCCGAGGGCCGGACGGTCGTCCTGCGGGTCGCCGACAGCGGCCCCGGCGTCCCCGAGGACCGCCGGGAGCTGATCTTCACCGAGGGCTGGACCACCAAGGAACCTCCCTCGCACGGCAGGCGGGGCCTCGGCCTCGCCCTCGTGCGCCGCCTCGCCGAGCGACGCGGCGGCTCCGCGCGGGTGGCGGCGGCCGAGACCGGCGGCGCGCGGTTCACGGTGGTCCTCCCGGACGCCCTCACCGAACGGTCCCAGGACCTCACGGCCCCGGACAGCCCGGCGGGGACCCCGCCCTCGACCCAGGAGGTGCCCCGGTGATCGACGTGCTCGTCGTCGACGACGACGTCCACGTGGCGCGGGTGAACGCCGCGTACGTGACCAAGCTGCCCGGCTTCCGGGTCGCGGCCACCGCCCACTCCACCGCCGAGGCGCTGGACGTCCTCGACGGGCACCCCGTGGACCTGGTCCTCCTGGACCACTACCTCCCCGACGAGAACGGCCTCGCCGCCATCCGCGAGCTGCGGGCCCGGGGCCACCAGTGCGACGTGATCATGGTGACCGCCGCCAGGGACGTGTCGACCGTGCAGGCGGCGATGCGGCACGGCGCCCTCCAGTACCTGGTCAAGCCGTTCAACTTCGCCGGGCTGCGGTCCAAGCTGGAGGCGTACGCCACGCTCCGCCGCACCCTGGAGAGCGGCGGCGAGGCGGAGCAGGCCGAGGTCGACCGGATCTTCGGCACCCTCGCGGCCGGCTCCGTCACCCCCGACCTGCCCAAGGGGCACTCCCCGACGACGGCCGAACTGGTCCGCCAGGCGCTGCTCGCCGCCGGCGGACCGCTGTCCACCCAGGAACTCGCCGAGCGGACCGGCGTCAGCCGCCAGACCGCCCAGCGCTACCTCAAGCTCCTCGAACGGACCGGGCGCGTCCGGCTCTCCCTCCGGTACGGCGAGACCGGCCGCCCCGAGCACCGCTACACCTGGGTCTCCTCGCCCTGACGCGCCGCCGTTCCCCGCTCCGTCAGGCCGCCCCGGCCCCCGTCAGCGCCCGCACCTCGGTCTCCGCGTGCCGCGCCTCGTCAGGCGGTTCGGCGGAGGTGACGGTGCCGAGCCAGCCGGCGAGGAAGCCGAGCGGGATGGAGACCAGGCCCGGGTTCTGGAGCGGGAAGAGCCGGAAGTCGACACCGGGGAAGAGTGCCTCCGGGCTGCCGGAGACCACCGGCGAGAACAGCACCAGGAGCACCGCGGGCACGAGTCCGCCGTAGACGGACCAGACCGCGCCCCGGGTGGTGAAGCGGCGCCAGAAGAGCGAGTACAGCAGCACCGGCAGGTTGGCCGAGGCGGCGACCGCGAAGGCGAGGCCGACGAGGAAGGCGACGTTGAGGTCGCTGGCGAGCAGCCCGAGGCCGATCGCGACGGCCCCGATGACCGCGGCGGCCACCCGCGCCACCGCCACCTCGCTGTACTCCCGCCGGCCCGGCCGGCGCAGCGAGGCGTAGAGGTCGTGGGCGACGGAGGCCGAGGAGGCCAGGGTGATCCCGGCGACGACGGCGAGGATGGTCGCGAAGGCGACGGCCGCGACGACCGCGAAGAGCACCGTGCCGCCGGTGGAGCCCGCTCCCCCGCCGAGGTCGAGGGCGAGCAGCGGAATGGCCGTGTTCCCGGAGGCGTTGGAGGCGCGGACCTCGGCGGAGCCGATGAGGGCGGCGGCGCCGAAGCCGAGGACGATCGTCATCAGGTAGAAGCCGCCGATGAGGCCGATGGACCAGACGACGGAGCGGCGGGCGGCCCGCGCGGTGGGCACGGTGTAGAAGCGGGACAGGATGTGCGGCAGTCCGGCGGTGCCGAGGACGAGCGCGAGGCCGAGGCTGATGAAGTCGAGCCGCGCGGTCCAGTCGCCGCCGTACTTCAGCCCCGGTCCGAGGAAGGCGCTGCCGTGCCCGCTGCGTTCGGCGGCGGTGGTGAGCAGGCTGTTCACGTCGCCGTGGAAGCGGACGAGGACGAGGACGGTGAGCGCGACGGTGCCCGCCATCAGCAGCACGGCCTTGACGATCTGGATCCAGGTGGTGGCCCGCATCCCGCCGAGCGACACGTAGACGACCATCAGCGCGCCGACGCCGATGACGGTCCAGGTGCGCGCCGCCTGGCCGGTGCCGCCGAGGAGGAGCGCGACGAGGCTGCCGGCGCCGACCATCTGGGCCACCAGGTAGAGCACCGAGACGGCGACGGAAGAGGTGCCGGCCGCGATCCGCACGGGCCGTTCGGCCATCCGCGCGGCGACGACGTCGGCGAGGGTGAACCGGCCGCAGTTGCGGACGAGTTCGGCGACGAGGAGGAGCACCACCAGCCAGGCGACGAGGAAGCCGACCGAGTAGAGCATGCCGTCGTAGCCGTAGAGCGCGATGAGGCCGGAGATGCCGAGGAAGGAGGCCGCCGACATGTAGTCGCCGGCGATGGCGAATCCGTTCTCCATCGGCGAGAAGAGCCGGCCGCCGGCGTAGAACTCCTCGGCCGAGCCGTGCCGGTCGCGGCTCACCCAGGTGGTGATGGCGAGCGTCACGGCGATGAAGACGCTGAAGAGGACCAGGGCGAGGGTCTGGTGGTCTCCGGTCACCACTGTCCGGCTCCTCTCGTCATCTCCTGGGTGTCCCAGCGCAGTTCGAGCGCGGCCCGGTCCCGGCGCAGCCGCGCGTGCCGCGCGTAGGCCCAGGTGAGGAGGAAGGTGGTGAGGAACTGGCCGAGTCCGGCGACCATCGCCACGTTGACCGCGCCCGCCACCGGGCGGGCCATCAGACCGGGGGCGGCGGTGGCGGCGACGACGTAGGCGAGGTACCAGAGCAGGAAGGCGAGGGTCGCGGGGAAGGCGAAGCGGCGGTAGCGGCGCCGCACCTCCTGGAAGGCGGGGCTGCGCTGGACCTCCAGGTAGACCCCGGCCGCCCCGGGCACGCCGTGCGCGGCCTCGTCGTACCGCTGGTGCGGTAGCCCCGGCGGGATCCCGCCCGCCCCGTCGTCCGGCGCCCCCGCGCGCCCCTGCTCGTCCAGCTGCTCCACCGGTCAACTCTCCTTGTCAGCGAACCGTTTCGGCCGCGTGCCCAAGGATGGACAGAGTGGGCAGATCCCGGACTCTTCTCCTTCCGCTCTTCACCCCATCAGGTGACTCTCGGGCCCGACGCCTGACCGGACCGGGCCGATATGCGTATGGACGCCGAACGGCCCGGACCCCGTGGGACGGGGACCGGGCCGGTGCGGTGCGGTGCGGTGGAGCGGAGCGGTACGGCTCAGGCGTCGATGCGCGAGCGGTCGAGCGTCGCCGCCGAGCTGGTGATGAACTCCTTGCGGGGCGCCACGTCGTTGCCCATCAGCAGGTCGAAGACCGTCTCCGCCGCGTCCAGGTCGCCGATGTTGATCCGGCGCAGGGTGCGGTGGCGCGGGTCCATCGTGGTCTCCGCGAGCTGGTCGGCGTCCATCTCGCCGAGGCCCTTGTAGCGCTGGATGGAGTCCTTGTAGCGGACCCCCTTCCGCTGGAACTCCAGGAGCGTCTGCCGCAGCTCGCTGTCGGAGTACGTGTACACGTACTTGTCCTGGCCCTTCTTGGGCTGGACCAGCTCGATCCGGTGGAGCGGCGGCACGGCCGCGAAGACCCGCCCCGCCTCGACCATGGGCCGCATGTAGCGCTGGAAGAGGGTCAGCAGCAGCGTCCGGATGTGCGAGCCGTCGACATCGGCGTCGGTCATCATGATGACCTTGCCGTAGCGGGCCGCGTCGATGTCGAAGGTGCGGCCCGAGCCGGCCCCTATGACCTGGATGATCGCGCCGCACTCGGCGTTCTTCAGCATGTCCGAGACGGACGACTTCTGGACGTTGAGGATCTTGCCGCGGATCGGCAGCAGCGCCTGGAACTCGCTGTTGCGGGCGAGCTTGGCGGTGCCGAGCGCGGAGTCTCCCTCGACGATGAAGAGCTCGCTGCGCTCCACGTCGTCGCTGCGGCAGTCGGCCAGCTTGGCCGGCAGCGAGGAGGACTCCAGGGCGGTCTTCCGGCGCTGCGCCTCCTTGTGCTGGCGGGCGGCGATCCTGGTGCGGGCCGCGGCGACGGCCTTCTCCAGGACGGCCCGGGCCTGCGCCTTGGCGTCCCGCTTGGTGGAGGTCAGGAAGGCCTTGAGCTCGCGGGCGACGACGGTGGCCACGATCCGGCGGGCCGCCGAGGTGCCGAGGACCTCCTTGGTCTGGCCCTCGAACTGCGGCTCGGCGAGCCGGACGGTGACGACGGCGGTCATGCCCTCCAGGGCGTCGTCCTTGACGATGTCGTCCTCGGCGACGCGCAGCAGCTTCGCCGAGCGCAGCACCTCGTTGACGGTCTTCGTGATGGCCTGCTCGAAGCCGGAGACATGGGTGCCGCCCTTGGGGGTGGCGATGATGTTCACGAAGGACCGGACCGTGGTGTCGTACCCGGTGCCCCAGCGCAGCGCGACGTCCACGCCGAGCTCGCGGGTGACCTCGGTGGGGGTCATGTGGCCGCGGTCGTCCAGGACGGGGACGGTCTCCTTGAAGGTGCCCTGGCCGGTGAGGCGCAGCACGTCGCAGACGGCCTTGTCCTGCGCGAGGTACTCGCAGAACTCGCTGATGCCGCCGTCGAAGCGGAAGACCTCCTCGCTCTTGCCGATCCCCTCCAGGTCCCGCTCGTCGCGGACGACGATGGTGAGGCCGGGCACGAGGAAGGCGGTCTGGCGGGCGCGCTGGTGCAGCGTCTCCAGGGCGAGCTTGGCGTCCTTGAGGAAGATCTGGCGGTCGGCCCAGTAGCGGACGCGGGTGCCGGTGCGGGTCTTGGGCACCCGCTTGCCCTTGATCAGCCCGCTCGACGGGTCGAAGGGGCTGTCGGGGCCCTGCTCGGTGAAGATGCCGGGGACGCCGCGCCGGAAGCTGATCGCGTGCGTGGCGCCGTTCCGGTCGACCTCGACGTCGAGGCGGGCCGAGAGGGCGTTGACCACGGAAGCGCCGACGCCGTGCAGACCGCCGGAGGCCGCGTACGAGCCGCCGCCGAACTTTCCGCCGGCGTGCAGCTTGGTCATGACGACCTCGACGCCGGAGAGACCGGTCTTGGGCTCGACGTCGACCGGGATGCCCCGGCCGTTGTCCCGGACCTCGACCGAGCCGTCGTCGTGGAGGATGACGTCGATGTGGTCGCAGTAGCCGCCCAGGGCCTCGTCGACCGAGTTGTCGATGATCTCCCAGAGGCAGTGCATCAGGCCACGGCTGTCCGTGGACCCGATGTACATTCCGGGGCGCTTGCGGACCGCTTCGAGCCCTTCGAGGACGAGCAGGTGCCGCGCGGTGTAGTTGGAACCGTCACGGTCTGCGGTCAGCAGCGCACTGGACGGCACGGACGTTTCGGCGGTCACGCGGTTCGCTCCTCGCTGAATTTGAAATCTTGCCCGATGGGGTGAGTACCGGCGTCGCTCACCGCTCAGAGGGTACCGATGCCTGGTGGGGCCGCTGAAACGCCACCCACTCGGTTTCCTCATGCTAGTCCAGACTCGTATAGACGTTCGATCCCTCGAAGGGGTGACGTGAACATCACGTTCCCTTCCAGGCATGAACCATCTAGGCTCCGGGCACGTCCTCATGAACAACCGGCAACCCCGCCGGGAGGACGACCGACACCACAGCAACGCGAAACCCGTAGAGCGACGCAATACGGCTCATTCGCCGCCAACCGGCAGCAAACAGCCACCTTGGGAAAAAGTTTCAAGGAAAAGCCACGAGCGGGAACGTTTTCGGCCTGGTTGGATGTTGACCCTGGTACGACAGCTCGTCGAGCTAGAGAAGAGGCGACGTGACTACTGTTCTGACCCCCGCGAGCCCCCTGACGGCCGCTGACCGCTGCGACCGCTGCGGCGCCCAGGCTTACCTGCGTGTCGTCCTGGCCAGCGGAGGTGACTTGCTCTTCTGCGCCCACCACGGTCGCAAGTTCGAGCCGGAACTCAAGAAGATCGCCGTTGAGATACAGGATGAGACGGACCGGCTGACCGACGTGCCGGCCCGCACGGTGGGCGACGAGCACTGACGCCGCGCATCCACGACGAGCTCAGGGCTGGCCCCTAGAAGGCCGGACGACGGGCGGTCATCCCCTGGACCAGGGGATGACCGCCCGTTCTCGTACCCCCACGGGCCCGGGAGACCCCCGCGGGCCCCGGTCAGGGCCCCGCCCGTGCCCTCAGAGCCGCTCGGGCAGCACCGCGGACACCCGCGTGTAGACCCCGGGGTTCTCGGCCTGTCCGCAGCCACTGCCCCAGGACACCAGGCCCACCAGCACCCCCCGCGCCACCAGCGGCCCGCCGCTGTCACCCTGGCAGGCGTCCCGGCCGCCCCGGGGGTCCCCGGCGCAGAGCATCGTCTCCTTGCGGTAGGAGACGCTTCCGAAACGGCCCGGGTACGCCTGCTCGCACGCCCCGTCCGGGAGCACCTGAACGTGTGCGGAGCGCAACGAGGTGGCGTAGCTGCCGTTGCCGCTGGTGTCGCCCCAGCCGTACACCTCGGCCGCCGTGCCCGGGTTCTCGGCCGCGTCCCCCGGTGCCGCCACCTTGATGACGTAGGAGCTCGGCAGGGACTCGGCGAGGGTGAGCACGGCGAGGTCGCCGGAGTTGGTCGTCGGGTCGTAGTCGGGGTTCACCCAGGTGTCCGAGATCCGCACCTCCTGCCCGCCCTGCCCGCGCAGCGCCGCCCGGCCGGCGATCACCGACAGGTCCCGCAGCTGCCAGGGGGCGCCGCCGAGCGCCTCCCGGCTGAGGCAGTGGGCGGCGGTGAGGACCTTGGTGGGCGCGACGACGACGCCGCCGCAGAACTGGCCCGCGCGCATACCTCCGAACCGGTCACGGCTGGACAGCGCCACCACCCAGGGCGCGTCGGCGATCTCGGTCGGACTGCCGCCCACCACGACACTGTCGGCGGCGGCCGGGGCCGCGCCGGCCACCGCTCCGGCCACCGCAGTGATCGCACCCAGGGCACCCGTCAACGCTCGGGCGAAGGGACCACGCATGGAGCCTCCTGACTCTCCGCTGATATCCGTTCACCCAGCGTCCGGCACGCAAGGGTCCGCTGCACCCGCGAACGGCCGAAGGGCCCGGCCCCCGAGCGGGGAACCGGACCCTTCGTCCACTGCCGTGTACCTCGGACGGATCAGTCGAGGTAGTCCCGGAGGACCTGCGAGCGCGACGGGTGGCGCAGCTTCGACATCGTCTTCGACTCGATCTGGCGGATCCGCTCACGGGTCACGCCGTAGACCTTGCCGATCTCGTCGAGCGTCTTCGGCTGGCCGTCGGTGAGGCCGAAGCGCATGGAGACCACGCCGGCCTCACGCTCGGAGAGCGTGTCGAGGACGGAGTGCAGCTGCTCCTGGAGGAGCGTGAAGCTGACCGCGTCGGCCGGCACGACCGCCTCGGAGTCCTCGATGAGGTCACCGAACTCGCTGTCGCCGTCCTCACCCAGGGGGGTGTGGAGGGAGATCGGCTCGCGGCCGTACTTCTGGACCTCGATGACCTTCTCGGGGGTCATGTCGAGCTCCTTGGCCAGCTCCTCCGGGGTGGGCTCACGGCCCAGGTCCTGGAGCATCTGGCGCTGGACGCGCGCGAGCTTGTTGATGACCTCGACCATGTGCACCGGGATACGGATGGTGCGGGCCTGGTCGGCCATGGCGCGGGTGATCGCCTGACGGATCCACCAGGTGGCGTACGTGGAGAACTTGTAGCCCTTGGTGTAGTCGAACTTCTCGACCGCGCGGATCAGACCGAGGTTGCCCTCCTGGATCAGGTCCAGGAAGAGCATGCCGCGGCCGGTGTAGCGCTTGGCCAGCGAGACCACCAGACGGAGGTTGGCCTCCAGGAGGTGGTTCTTGGCGCGGCGGCCGTCCTCGGCGATGATCTCCAGCTCGCGCTTGAGCTTCGGGGCGATCTTGTCCGAGTTGGCGAGCTTGTCCTCGGCGAAGAGACCGGCCTCGATGCGCTTGGCGAGCTCGACCTCCTGCTCGGCGTTGAGGAGGGGGACCTTGCCGATCTGCTTCAGATAGTCCTTGACCGGGTCCGCGGTGGCACCGGCGACGGCGACCTGCTGGGCGGGAGCGTCGTCCTCGTCCTCGTCGGACAGGACGAAGCCCTTGGTCTCGCCCTCGGTCTCCTCCTCGTCCTTGCCCGGCGCGACGTCCTCGAGCAGCTCCTCGCCCTCGATCAGTTCGTCGTCGGACTTCTTGGACGCGGTCTTCTTGGCCGCCGTCTTCTTGGCGACGGTCTTCTTGGCCGCCGTCTTCTTGACGGCGGTCTTCTTCGCGGCCGCCTTCTTGGCGGGCGACGCGGCCTCGTCGGCCGGGTCGGCGCTCTCGGCCGCGGGGGCCGCCGAGCCGGTGGCGACGGTGGTCCTCGTCACCGTCGCCGCCCTCGCGGTGACGGTGGTCTTGGCGGCGGTGCGCTTGGCCGGGCTCTTCGCTGCTGCGCTCTTGCGGGCGCGCTTCGGCGACTCCGCTGCACTGACCATCAGCGTCACACCCTCTTCCTCGAGGATCTGATTGAGGCTGCGCAGAACATTCTTCCACTGGGTTGGCGGAATCTGGTCAGCCTCGAAGGCCCGACGCACGTCATCGCCGGCGATCTGCCCATCAGCCTTTCCCCGCTCGATGAGCGCCATCACAGACTCGGACTCGGCGATCTCCGGCGGGAGCGTACGGGATGTGCTGGCCGACACGAACAACCTCTCGGAACGATGGAAACGGCTTCCGGCCCCGCCCGAAGATCGGGCCGGAGCCGACGACCGTCGACGGGGAATGTGCCGACGGCGCGGGCTGGACCGGGGAACTGCACAGCGCCTGCACCGGCTGCTGTATTCCTTCCTCGGCTGTCACCTCTTAGGTCATCGCACGGCTCGGAGGAGTGTTACGCCCAATCTCCGTGTCCCGAGTCACACCGCATCCGCGACGAAAGGGGCGAACAGTTATCAAGCGTACATTCGGCGCCGCCGACACCCTGGCGCGGTCCGGGGAACCCTGACGGGCTCCCGGACCGCGCTCGGACCCGGCGGCACTCCTCGTGCACGCGCCCGTGCGCTTCCGGCCACGGTCCGCGGGTCAGTGTTCGCGGGGGGCGGGAACGACGCGGGGCTCCACCTCGGGGTGGACCGTGAGCAGTTGGCGCATGGCGTTCTCGGCTCCGGCGGCGTCGCCGGCGGCGAGGGCGTCGACGATCCGGCCGTGGTGCGTCAGGCAGCTCTCACTGGGGCGGTCACAGGCCGTGACGGGCCCGCCGGAGACCTGGAGGGCGGCGGCCACGATGCCGGAGAGGTGCTCCAGCATGCGGTTGCCGGCGAGCTGGATGAGCAGGGAGTGGAACTCGGTGTCGGCGCGGGAGAAGGTGATGCCGTCGCCCTGCGCGTACGCGTGCCCCATGATCTGGACCATGTCGGCGAGGCGCTGCTGCACGTCCTCACGGCCGTGGCCGGCGGCGAGGCGGGCGGCGAGCGGCTCGATGGTCCAGCGCAGCTCGTTGAGCTCGCGCCGCTGGCCGTCGCGCTGCGGGCCGAAGGCGCGCCACTCGATGATGTCGGGGTCGAGCAGGTTCCAGTCGCTGACCGGACGGACCCGGGTGCCGACGTTGGGACGGGCGCTGACGAGGCCCTTGGCCTCCAGGACGCGGAGCGACTCGCGCACGACGGTGCGCGAGACCTCGAAGCGCTGGCCGATCTCCTCGGGGACGAGGGGGCGGTCCGCGCCGAGATCGCCGGAGACGATCATCTGGCCGAGCTGCTGGACGAGCTGGCCGTGCAGTCCGCGGCCCCGGCTGCCGGCGGTGCGGCGGCCGACGCGGCCGAGGTCCGTGTCCACCCCCTCCCAGGAGGGCGGGCCCACGCGGTCGGCGGCGGGCGCCTCCCCGTAGGGGTAGCGGTCGAGATCGCCCGTGGCGCCGAGGCCGGAGTCGACGGAGCGGGCGGCGGTCATCATCGTGTGCGCAAGGGTACTCACGCATCCTTTGTCGGCGTGGCCTCCGTGGCCCTTGAGGTCTTTGGTGAAAAGCACACGAAAGGGTGATCGGCACCCCCTACACAATTGACGATCATTCGGGCATAAAAGGCATTTCGCAAGGGAGTTGCCGCCCAAGCGGAAGACGTCGGTCCGCAAATGATCACCAACGCGCCTGTCGGCGAAGCCCGGTGAGCGCATAGGCGCAGAGAAGGACCGTCAACGTGAGCGCGAGGGCCACTCCGGCGGGCTGTGCCACGACCTCCAGCACCCCGGAGATCCACCGGTCGAGCGGCGGCGCCCACCGGGGCCCCGCGAACTCGCGCAACCGGGCCGGGAGTCCCGCGACGGACCGGACCGCGGGGCCGCTCATCACCTGCCGCAGCAGCGGGACGAAGGCGACCGGGACGAAGAGCACGGCGGCCACCCCGGCCGCCGCGGCCCGGAACACCCCGGCCCCCAGCACCCCCGCCCACGCGCAGCCGACCGAGAGCCCCAGCCAACTCGCGCCCATCGAAGCCCAGTTGTCGGGTACGACGATCAAGTCCGGTCCGTAGAAGAGGCGGAGGACCGCCAGATCGGCCCCCGCCACCAGGACGCCGAGGAGCAGGGCCACGGCCGCCGATACGGCGAGCTTGGCGAGGAGCAGCGCCGGCCGGCGCGGCACGGCACCACGGCCCGCGGCGAGGGCGGGGTAGCGGTACTCCTCCCCGAAGGCGAGCGCGCCGATCAGGCCCGCGGCGAGCGCGGCGGGCGGCAGCGGCAGGAGCTCGGGCCAGGCGGCGAGTGCCGCCGGGAGCGGGGTGCCGCCGCCCCGGCCGAGCAGCACGGCGAGCACGGCGGACACCGCCAGGGCGCCGGCGAGGATCAGCCCCGTGGACGGTACGCCGGCGATCCGTCGCAGCTCGTAGCGGAGCGGCCGCAGCGGGGAACGCACCGGTCGGCGCGCCCCGGGCAGCGGCGCGGGCGCACCCTCGGCCGGGCGTTCCACGGGCCCTGCCGCGACCGGGCCGGGCCCGTCGACGCCCGTCTCCTCCACGAGCCGGTGGACGGGGACGCCCAGCCGGAACGCGGTGTCGCCCACCTGCGCGCAGTCGCCGCCGTACACCAGGAGGAGGGTGCCGTCCTCCGTGTCGACCTCGACCGGGCGGCGCGCGGCCCGGGCCTCCTGGGCCACCGCGGCGGCGAGCCGGGCGGCGTGCGGGGTGCGGACGGCGACCCTCGGCCGCAGCCGGGTGCGGGCGAAGTCGCCCGCCTCCTGGGCGGCGACGAGGCGGCCGCCGGCGAGGGCGACGACGTGGTCGGCGTTGCGGGCCGCGTCCTTGGGATCCCTCGTGGTGTAGAGGACGGTGCCGCCGGCCTCCGCGTGCGCGCGCAGCAGTTCGTGCAGCCGGAGCCGCTCCGCCGGGGACAGCCCTGCTCCCGGAGCGTCCAGGAGCAGGGTGTGCGGCTCCCCCAACAGGGCGGCGGCCAGGGCGAGTCTGCGGTCGGCCCCGCGCGGCAGGGTGCCGAGCCTCGCCCCCTCCAGTCCGCCGAGGCCGACGTCGCGGATCACGGCGTCGGCCCGGGCGACGGGAACCCCCGCACCCGCGGCGAGCATCCGCAACTGCCCCAGGACCGTACGGGACGGATGGCCGGGCACGTCGCCGAGGACGACGCCGACCTCGCGCGCCGGCTGGGCGATCCGGCGCAGCGGGCGCCCACGGAAGTAGGTGAGTCCGCGCCCCGGGTCGAGTTCGAGGAGCAGGCGCAGGGCGGTGGTCTTGCCGGAGCCCGGGGGGCCGACGAGGGCGGTCACGGCCCCGGCCGGGGCCTCGAAGGTCAGATCGTCCACGGCGGGCGGGCGGTCGCGGCGGGGGGCACTGGTCAGTCCGATGGCCTGGAGCATCGCTTCTCTCGCGGTAGGAGTCACCGCTCCGCGGCAGGGCGGCGCTATCGCAGCAAGATAACGTTAGATTTCGGACTTTTCCCGCAGGGTTGCCGCCCCGGGGGCGGCGGAGGCAGCGGCTCCTCAGACCTCGGGGCGCAGCATCGGCGGGTTGAGCAGGGTCGCTCCGCCGGCCCTGAACAGCTGGGCGGGGCGCCCTCCCTGACGGGTCGTGGTTCCCCCGGTCGGGACGAGGAAGCCGGGGGTGCCGGTGACCTTGCGGTGGAAGTTGCGGGGGTCGAGCGTGACGCCCCAGACCGCCTCGTACACCCGGCGCAGCTCGCCGACGGTGAACTCCGGCGGACAGAACGCCGTGGCGAGCGAGGAGTACTCGATCTTCGAGCGGGCCCGCTCCACCCCGTCGGAGAGGATCTGGGCGTGGTCGAAGGCGAGCGCGTCCGGGGAGCCGGGGTCGGCGACCCACGCCTGGGCGAGCAGTTTCTCCACGGGTGCCCAGCGCGCGCTGTTGGCGTCGCCCCCCGGCCGCGGCGCGGGCAGGTCCGGGGCGAGCGCGAGATGGGCGACGC
Organism: Streptomyces sp. NPDC007863; assembly: GCF_040633895.1. NCBI lineage: Bacteria > Bacillati > Actinomycetota > Actinomycetes > Kitasatosporales > Streptomycetaceae > Streptomyces > Streptomyces sp. NPDC007863. The sequence continues at coordinate 95,345 of NZ_JBEYEI010000017.1, read as the reverse complement.
TCACCACCCGCATCCGCGGGTCGCGCGCGGGGGCTCCGTAGGTCGCGAGCTGCTCCAGGTGCGCGCCGTTGTCCGGCACCGGTGACGGCGCCGACGGGTCGTGGGCGCGCAGCCCGGTCTCCTCGGCCAGCTCGCGCGCGGCGGCGGCGCCGAGGTCCTCGTCGTCACGGACGAAGCCTCCCGGCAGCGCCCATCTCCCCTGGAAGGGCTCCTCTCCCCTGCGGACGACCAGGGTGCACAGCGCGTGGCTCCGCACGGTGAGGACGACCAGGTCGACGGTGACAGCGAAGGGCGGGAAGGCCGACGGGTCGTAGGGCATGCCGCGATCATAGTCGTCCCTTTGACGATAAACACGCGTCGTGCGCTCTCCGCCTTCGGCCTCCTCCCCCGGCCGGGAGGGCTTTCTCGTCTCCGTGTCCGGCATGCGTCACACCCCCAGTTGCAGAGACTCGGCGGCCTCCTCGACCATACCGAGCCCGAGACGGCTGACCCGCACGGCGAAGGGTTCCCCGGCGACGACGAGCCCGGAGAGCCGGAGCGCTCCGAGCGGCGCGGAGGCCATGGGGTGCACGGCGACCGTCCGGCCGGGGGCGTCGGGCCGGATCCCGGCCAGGGCGGCGAGCGCGTGGACCGCTCCGGCGGCGGCGACGGCCGCGGGCCGGCAGGCTGCCGGGTGCGGCACGGGGCGCGTACCCGTGGTGCGCTGCTCGCCCGCGTACATCTCGGGCAGCCGGTGGCCGAAGAGCTCGGCGGCGTCGAGGAGGCCGCGGAGCAGGGACACGGCCTCCTTCTCGTATCCGGCGGCCGCCAGTCCGGCGACGGCGACGGCCGTCTCGTGGACCCGGACGGCGCCGGCCCGGTGCCCGAAGGGGTTGTGGCCGGGTTCCTTGGCGCCCAGGCTGCGCAGCCCCCAGCCGGAGTCGAGCGCGGGGGTGCCGAGCAGCCGCGCGAGCTGTTCGGTCTCCGTCCGGTCGAGCAGCCCCTGGGCGTACCGGCCGCCGTCGAGGAGCCCGGTGTCGAGGAGGTGGGCGGCCCACCCGCCGAGCTGGGGCCAGGAACGTCCCTCCGCCGACCGGGCGGCGGCGGGCCGGCCGCCGGACAGGTCGTCGATCCAGAACTCGGCACGGAAGCGGGTGCGCAGCGTGCGGGCGGCGGCCCGGAGCTCCTCCCCGCCGGCGCGTCCGCAGGAGTCGAGGAGGTCGGCCCCGAGCAGGGCGGCCCGGTGCGCGTGGGCCTGTGTCTCGGCCCGCCAGGGGCCGCCGGGCGCCGGGTCCGGCAGGAGCCCGTCCGCGTCGAGCCCGCGGCGCAGCCAGCCGAGGCAGCGCTCCGCCACCGGAAGGAGCTCGTCGAGCTCGGCGGCCGGGAGGCCCCACCGGCGGGCTTCGGCGAGCACGACGGGGAAGGCGAGGGTGGCCTCGACGCCGGTGCAGCGGGGCGGGAGGTGCGGTCCCGCGTCCCGCAGCGGGCCGGGGACGCGCCCGGATTCGGTGCCGCCGGCGACCTGGGTGCGGCCGAGGGCGCGCAGGGTGGCGGCGGCGAGCCGGGTGCCGAGCGGCAGGGCCATGCGGGCCGCCCAGAGGGCTTCCGCGGTGACGGGCCCGCACCGCCACGGGACTCCGGCCGCGAGGTGGACGTCGGCGGGGTGGGCGGGGTCGCGCTGGAGGAGGGCCCGCAGGTCCTCGACGGAGGCGCGGAGCAGCGCGCCCGTCCGGTGGTCGTCGCCCTCCGCCTGGGCGTCGGGGAGCAGCTGTCCACCGGGGCGGGCACCCCCGGCGGGCGCGGCGACGCCGGGGGTCCGCTCGGCCTGGACACGGAGGTGGAGGGTGGTGGTGGTGCCGGGGGCGAGGTCGGTTTCCCAGCGGAGGACTCCGGCCGCCGCCAGGGCGTCCGTCGGCGGGGGGTCGGCGGTGACGGCCACGGAGCGGCCGTCGGGGGCGGTCCAGCGGAGTCCGGTGCCGTGGACGCTGGGCCTGAGTTCGGGGCGGGGCCGGCCGGACGCGATCGCGCCCAGCTCCGCGAGATCCGTGCCCAGAGCGACCTCCACCGGGACGCGGACGGGGCGGGGGACCGCGCTGCGGAGGGTGATCCGCTCGGTTCCGTCGGCGCCCCGGGAGCGCTCGACGGTGACGCCGGGGTCGGGGCCGGTGTCACCGGGGACGCGGAGTGCGCCGACGAAGACGGCCCGGTCGGCCGCGGCGAGCCGTCCCTGGAGGGGGACGGGCTCGCGTCCGGCGACCCGCAGGACGCTGCGGGAGAGGAGCCGTCGCCCGGAGGCGTAGACGCCCTCCGGTCCGTGCCCGGTGAGCTGGCCGTGCTCGGGCGAGACGGCGAAGGCGGGCAGGGCGACGCAGAGCAGGGCGTCGTGGACCGGGGGGAGTTCTCCGGGGCGCGGCCCGTGAATCCCGGGGGTGCCGCCCACGGGCGGCTTCCTGGTGGGGTGTTCGGTCGGGTGTCCGGGGGCCGGGACAGGGCTGAGGACCATGGGAGGTGTGGCGTGCTCTCTGTGCGATCCGGACGGCCGGCGGGGTGTCGGCGGCTCGGCTCGCCCGGCTCCGCCACAGAGGTGAACGGTCCGGTGGTGCGCGGGGTCACGGCCGTCATCGGCCGCTCCTCGTCCCGCGCCGCCCGCCGTGGTGCGGGGCGGGCCTTCCGGGCCGGGTCGCGGCCCGTCCGGCGGGCCGGACGCCGGGCCTCCCCCGCTCCCTCCCGCGCTCCCGCGGGGAGCCGTCGTGAACCGCTCGCGGGAGCAGCGGCCTCGAACCGGCGGCGCGCACTCCCCGCGTGCGGGTCCGGGTGCGCGTCCGGGCGACGCGGGCGGGGGCCACGTCCCTCCCGGCCGCCGCGGCGCGGTCCTCCTTCTCCTGGCGCAGACAGGCGCGCAGCGACTCGGGGTCGAGGCCTTCGTTGCACGCCTGGTGCAGCAGCCTCGCGAAGACGTACTCGGGATCGGCCTGGAGGGCGAGACCGAGGGCGACGCGCGCGGTGGGTTCGTCGCCGGTCGACCAGGCGGCCCAGCCGGCGAGGGTCAGGGGCGCGGCGGCGTACTCCTCGTAGGGGGCGACACAGCGCCGGGCGAGGACGCGCCACAGCCGCACGGCCGCGGCGCCTTCGGCCCCCTCCATCCACTCGGCGAGCCGGTCGCGGGTGACGCGGTCCTGGAGCCCCAGGATCAGGGCCGCCGCCTCACCGGGGTCGACGCGGGCGTCGTCGTCCGCCTCGATCGCGGCCCGGCCCCGGCGGGCGCCGTCCTCCCCGATCCGGCGCGGCGGTTCGGCGAACCTGCCGAGGAGCCGGCCGGCGAGGGCCAGGGTGGTCTCGCGGAGCTCCGCCCTGAGGTGCTCCTCCGCGCCGTCGACGACGCGGGGGACGATCGCGGCCGCGGCCGCGTCGAGGGCGGCGCGCTGCTCCGTGTCGCCGGGTGCCCCGGTGGGCCTGAAGGAGGCCTCCATCTCCCTCAGCGAGCCCCGTACCCGGATGCCCGCGTAGGCGGCGGCCGCCGCCATGACCGAGGTGCCGGCGAGGGCGAGCGGGGTGCCCTCCGGCGGGCAGCAGCGGGTGTCGGGGCAGCAGTACGAGAAGTGGCGGCCGTCGGAGATGCACAGCACCTCGTAGACGGGGATGTCGAGGGCTCCGCAGGCGGTCCGCAGGCGCTGGGCGAGGGGCCGCAGCCGCTCGTGGACCTGCCGTGCGGTCTCGCCGGGCCGGGGGTCCTGGCAGAGGAAGCCGACGATGCCGTCGGGTGGCGTGGTGCGCTTGGCGGACGTCTCGACGAGGCATTCGGCGAGGTGGTCGGCGGTGGAGTCCCACTCGCCGGGCGAGCGGGGAATGCCGACCCTGATCCGGCCGCCGAAGCGGCCGTTCGCTCCGTGCAGGGCGACGAGCACGACGGAGTCGGTCGGGTGGAAGCCGAGCACGAACGGCAGGGCGTCGGCGAGCTCGGAGGGACTGCGCAGGGTGATCTGGCGGCCTCGGGTGGATGCGTTGATCTCGTGGTGGTTCGCGTTCATGGCGAGGACCGTCTCGTGATCTCCGATTTCCGACAACCCCTGTGGATAACTCCGCAGATACAGTCAGATGATCCGATATGCACTGTCCACAGATCTCTGCCCGGTTCGCCGAATGTCCGAGGCATCGGGTTGCATGGACGCATGACCCACGCAGCACGCCCGGAAGACCGCGCCGCGCTCCGCGCCACCGCCGACGCCGTACTGGCCCGACTCGTCGGAGACCCGACCGGCACGGCGAGACTCCGCGAGGACCAGTGGCGCGCCATCGAGGCGCTGGTCGCCGACCACCGCCGGGCGCTCGTGGTGCAGCGGACCGGCTGGGGCAAGTCCGCCGTCTACTTCGTCGCGACCTCCCTGCTGCGCGAGCGCGGCAGCGGGCCCACGGTCATCGTCTCCCCGCTGCTCGCCCTCATGCGCAACCAGGTGGACGCGGCGGCCCGGGCGGGCATCCGCGCCCGCACGATCAACTCGTCGAACACCGAGGAGTGGGAGAGCGTCCAGGACGAGGTCGCGGCAGGCGAGGTCGACGTCCTGCTCGTCTCCCCCGAGCGGCTCAACAACCCGGACTTCCGCGACCAGGTCCTGCCGCGGCTGGCCGCCGCCACGGGTCTCCTCGTGGTGGACGAGGCACACTGCATCTCCGACTGGGGCCACGACTTCAGGCCCGACTACCGGCGGCTGCGCACCATGCTGGCCGACCTCCCGGCCGGCGTGCCGGTGCTCGCCACCACCGCGACGGCGAACGCCCGGGTGACCGCGGACGTCGCCGAGCAGCTCGGCACCGGCGCGGGCACCGACGCCCTCGTCCTGCGCGGCCCGCTGGACCGCGAGTCCCTCAGCCTCGGCGTGGTCACCCTGCCCGACGCGGCCCATCGGCTCGCCTGGCTCGCCGACCACCTCGACGAGCTGCCCGGCTCCGGGATCATCTACACGCTGACCGTCGCGGCCGCCGAGGAGGTCACCGCCCACCTCCGCCAGTGCGGCCACACGGTCGCCTCGTACACCGGGCGGACGGAGAACGCGGACCGTCAGCAGGCCGAGGACGACCTGCTGGCGAACCGCGTCAAGGCGCTGGTGGCGACCTCGGCGCTCGGCATGGGCTTCGACAAGCCGGACCTCGGCTTCGTCGTCCACCTCGGGTCGCCCTCCTCGCCGATCGCCTACTACCAGCAGGTCGGCCGTGCCGGGCGAGGCGTGGAGCACGCGGAGGTGCTGCTGCTCCCCGGCAAGGAGGACGAGGCGATCTGGCGGTACTTCGCCTCCGTCGCCTTCCCGCCCGAGGAGCAGGTGCGCCGGACCCTGGACGTCCTCGCCGCCGCGGGCCGGCCGCTGTCGCTGCCCGCGCTGGAGCCGCTGGTCGAGCTGCGCCGGACCCGCCTGGAGACCATGCTCAAGGTCCTCGACGTGGACGGGGCCGTCCACCGCGTCAAGGGCGGCTGGGAGAGCACCGGACGGCCCTGGGTCTACGACACCGAGCGGTACGCGTGGGTGGCCGAGCAGCGGTCGGCGGAGCAGCAGGCGATGCGCGAGTACGCCACCACGACCGGATGCCGGATGGAGTTCCTGCGGCGCCGGCTGGACGACGAGGAGGCCGCGCCCTGCGGCCGCTGCGACAACTGCGCGGGTCCTCGGTTCGACCCCAAGGTGACGGACGCGGCGCTGGACGCCGCCAAGGGCGAGCTGGGCCGCCCGGGCGTGGACGTGGAGCCCCGCCGGATGTGGCCGACGGGCCTGGCCGCCGCCGGCGTCGACCTGAAGGGCCGGATCCCGGCCGGTGAGCAGGCCTTCGGCGGCCGCGCCCTCGGACGCCTCTCGGACATCGGCTGGGGGAACCGGCTCCGGCCTCTGCTGGCCGACACGGCGCCGGACGGCCCGGTGCCGGACGACGTGGTGCAGGCGGTGGTCCAGGTGCTCGCCGACTGGGCGAAGGGGCCCGGCGGCTGGGCCTCCGGTGCCTCCGACGCGCCGGCGCGGCCCGCCGGGGTGGTGACGGTCGCCTCGCGGCGGCGGCCCGCCCTGGTCGGCTCGCTCGGTGCCCGGATCGCCGAAATCGGCCGGATGCCCCTGCTCGGAGCGGTGGAGTACGCCCCCGAGGCGGAGGACCTGCGGCTGTCGCGCACCAACAGCGCCCAGCGCGTCATCGGCCTCCACCGGGCCCTGGAGGTACCGCCCGCGCTCGCGGAGCGGGTGGCCTCGGCGGGCGGCCCGGTGCTCCTGGTGGACGACCTGTCCGACACGGGCTGGACCCTCGCCGTGGCCGCGCGGCTGCTGCGGCGCTCGGGAGCGGAAGGAGTCTTTCCTTTGGTCCTCGCCGTCCAGGGATGAGAAGGGTCGGGAAACGGCGAGTGAATACCGGGTAACTGGGCAGGGATATCAGTGGCATAACGGTTCATTACCGTCAGCCGCCTCAATTGCTCGTTGCCGCCCCCGCTCGGGCCACGCCAGAATTGGGGAACCGCCCCACACGGCTCGAAGCGGTCCGGAAGGACTGTGCCGTGCTGCGCCCTCACCCGACCTTGCCCGCCTCGCGGGCGCGTATCCGAAGGGAGGACCGTGACCCTCGGATTCGCTCCGTCCACCACCTCGCTCGGCTCGAGCTCCGCCTCGGCGAGCCGTCTCGCCCGGATGCTGGAGCCGGCCGACTGGGCCGGGGCCGGAATTCCCTTGCTGCGCAGTCCTCGTGAGATCGTGAGCGGACTGCACTCCCGCCATCACCCGCTGCCCACGACCGCGGTCGTGGCGGTGCTCGACCACGAGGAGCGGCTCACCGCGAGCGCCTCGTTCACGCGACGCCCCGGCCCCGCCGACGGCTGGGAGTTCCGGAACGCGCTCCTCGCCCATCTGCGGCGGGTGGTCCCGCACGACCTCCGGCGGCGCGCGCCCGTCCGGACGGCGGTGCTCGTCTACTGCCGGGACGGCGACGAGCGCTGGACGGAGGAGGACGGGGCCTGGATGTGGGGGCTCCGGGACGCCTGCACGCTCCACGGGCTGCGGTGCGGCGCGTACATCACCCTCACCAAGGCCGGCTGGCAGGTCTTCGGCGAGGGCCGGGGCGGCCGCCGGCCGAGCTCGGACTCCACGCCGCTGGCGTTGGGCGAGCCGACCGGCGAGCTCGGTCACCTCGCGCCGCGGACGGCCGGCGGCGCGGCCGAGCCGCTACGCAGGGCGGCGGCGCGCTGAGCTCCCCGGCCGCTCCGCCGGGCCGCTTCCGGTCCGGCGGAGACGCGACCGTCAGACTCCGGCGCCGAGGAGCGCGGTGACCCGCTCCGGGTCTCCGCAGACCACGAGCAGGGCACCCGCGCGGGACCGGGCGACCGGCAGGGCGCGGGCGGCCACGTCGTCCCCGCCGTTGACGGCGACGATCACCACGGGGCGGGCGGCCACCCGGTCCACCGAGGCGGCGTCCGCGAAGAACACGTCCTCGACGGTGTCCTGCTGGGCCCAGTAGGACGCCTCGCCGAAGGACAGCTCGTGCGCGGCCCACGGGTGGCGCTCGCCGGTGGTGAGCACCAGGACCTCGCCGGGCGACCTGCCGCTGTCGAGCAGCAGGTCGAGGGCCTCCTCGGCGGCGTCGAGGGCGCCGTCGGCCGGAGCCGGGATGAGCTGGAGCTGCGGGTTGTCGCCGCCGGAACGATTCTCCGGAGGGCTCTTGGGTGCGGGCGGACCCGGCACGGGCCGCTGGGCCGGCGGCGCGGGGCGAGCCGCACCGGGACGCGGGGAGGCCGCCGAACGGGGGCCGGGTACGGGACGTGGGGTCGGCGCGGGACGGCCGGCGGCCGTGGTGGCGCTAGGACCCTGGGCGCTCTCGTGAATCTGAGGCTCCTCGGGAGGGAGAGGCATGGGTGGATGTCTATCAAATGCCGTTTCGGACGGCACCGTCGGGTGGGCGCACAGAGGCGCCCCCGGTCCGCAGGGACCGCGTCGGTGAGGTCCCGGGACCGGAAGATCAGAAGTCGAAGCCGAGTTGGCCCCCGCTCTCCAGAGCGGCCGCCTCCGCGGAGAGGCGGACCTTCTTGAGGTGGCGCCATCGGGGCATGGCGTCCAGGTAGGACCAGGAGAGCCGGTGGTACGGGGTGGGACCCAACTCTTCGAGGACGGCCTTGTGGACGGGCGAAGGGTAGCCCGCGTTGGCGCCGAAGCCGTAGCCGGCGCAGCCGGGGGCTTCCTCCAGCTCGGCCATCATGGCGTCCCGCCGCACCTTGGCGATCACCGAGGCGGCGGCGACGGAGATGCAGGACTGGTCGCCCTTGATCACCGTGCGCACCCGCCAGGGGCTGCCGAGGTAGTCGTGCTTGCCGTCGAGGATCACCGCGTCGGGGCGGACCGGGAGGCCTTCGAGCGCCCGGACCGCCGCGAGGCGCAGGGCCGCGGTCATCCCGAGCTCGTCGATCTCCTGCGGGGACGCCTCGCCGAGCGCGTAGGCGGTGACCCAGCGCTCCAGCTCGGCGGCGAGGACGGTACGCCGCTTCGGAGTGATCAGCTTGGAGTCGGTCAGGCCCTCGGGGGGTCGGCGCAGGCCGGTGACGGCCGCGCACACGGTGACGGGCCCGGCCCACGCCCCGCGTCCGACCTCGTCGACCCCGGCGACGATCTTGGCGCCGGTGGTGGCTCGGAGCGACCGCTCGACGGTGTGGGTGGGAGGTTCGTACGGCATGGCGCCTGACAGGTTACGCCGCCGGGCACCGCGTGCGGTACCCGGATTCCCGTCAGGCGTCCCTCCCCCCGTGCCGCGGGCTCGGTCAGGCCGGTGCCGAGCGGACCAGCGGCACCATGATCCGGTCGATGACGTCGGCCATCTCGGTGTCGGGCCATTCGCTGCCGCACACCTTCGAGCGGTACATCATCATCGCGGGAATGACGTCGAGGACGAGATCGTCCAGGGCGTCGGCGCGCACCTCCCCGCGGGCGATCCCGCGCTCCAGCACGCGCGCGAAGAGCTGCTTCGAGGGGCCGACGACACCGGTCTCGATCAGGGCGCGGAAGCGTGCGGCCGCCACCTCGTCGCACTCGTGAAGGACCGCGCGCAGGGCGAGGCCGGAGCGCGAGTTCATGACGTCGCGGACCCGGCGGCAGAGCTCGTATAGCTCGTCGCGGAAGCCGCCGAGGTCGGGAGCCTCGTCGAAGCGGGGCAGTCCGGCCCGGAGGGCGTCGGCGACCAGGTCTTCCTTGGACGGCCAGCGCCGGTACACCGCGGCTTTGCCCGTCTGCGCCCCGAGCGCGACACGCTCCATGGTCAGGCCGTTCCATCCGACGCTGCTCAGCTGGTCGAGCGTCGCGTCCAGGATGGCGCGTTCGAGCACCGGTCCGCGTCTGCGGGACACCGCTCCGTCCGGCCGAGCGGCGGCCATGGAGCGCGAAGTCATCATCAGGGTCTCTCCGTTGGGGGCCGAAACGAACCACCGGAAGCGCTCAGTGAACGGTTGCGTTCACTGATGGGGACTCACTACCGTGAAGACCAGTGAACGGTCACGTTCACTGATTCTTCCGTGGGGGATCCATAGTGACAACAACTCCGGTCGACACACAGGCCGAGAAAGGCCTCGCCGGCTCCGGGGGCCGGCCGGGAATCGCACTGACGGTCATCGCCGCCTGCCAGTTGATGGTCGTCCTCGACGCCACGATCGTGAACATCGCACTGCCGGACATCCAGGACGCGCTCTCCTTCTCCACCACCGATCTGTCGTGGGTGCTCAGCGCCTACACGCTGACCTTCGGCGGGCTGCTGCTCCTCGGCGGCCGGGCCGGCGACATCCTCGGCCGCCGCCGGGTCTTCATGGCCGGCATCCTGCTCTTCACCTTCGCCTCGCTGCTCGGCGGCTTCGCGCAGGAGCCCTGGCACCTGCTCGCCGCGCGGGCGCTGCAGGGCGTGGGCGGCGCGATCGCCTCGCCGACCTCGCTCGCCCTGATCACCACCACGTTTCCCGAAGGTCCCGAGCGCAACCGGGCGTTCGGCGTCTTCGCCGCCGTCTCCGCCGGCGGCGGCGCGATCGGCCTGCTCGCCGGCGGCATGCTCACGGAGTGGCTGGACTGGCGATGGGTCCTCTTCGTCAACGTGCCCATCGGCCTGCTGATCGTCTTCCTCACGCCCCGGTACATCAACGAGTCCGAGCGCCATCCCGGCCGCTTCGACCTCGCGGGTGCGGCGACCTCCACCCTCGGCATGGCGGCGCTGGTCTACGGCTTCATCCGTGCCTCGGAGAGCGGCTGGAAGGACCCGCTGACGGTGGGCTCGTTCGCCGGCGCGGTGGTGCTCCTCGTCGCCTTCGCGCTGGTCGAGTCGCGCGCGAAGGAACCCATCACCCCGCTGCGGATGTTCGCCGACCGCAACCGCTCCGGGACGTACGTGATCATGCTGAGCCTCGCGGCCGCCATGTTCGGCATGTTCTTCTTCATCGTCCTGTGGGTGCAGGACGTGCTCGGCTACTCCCCGATCGCGTCCGGTCTCGCGTTCCTGCCGGTCACGGTGGCGATCGTGACCGGTGCCGGTCTGTCGCAGCGGTTCCTGCCCACCCTGGGCCCGAAGCCGTTCATGGTGGCCGGTTCCACGATCACCGGCCTCGGCCTCTTCTGGCTGACCTTCATCGAGGCGGGCAGCGGCTACGCCGGCGGGGTCCTCGGGCCGATGGTCCTCTTCGGCTTCGGCATGGGCCTCAATTTCGTCACCCTCACCCTGACGGCCGTCTCGGGGGTCGCCCAGCACGAGGCGGGAGCCGCGTCCGGCCTGCTCAACGCGACCCAGCAGGTGGGCGGCTCGCTGGGCCTCTCCATCCTGGTCACGGTCTTCGGCACGGCGAGCCGCACCGAGGGCGAGAGGCAGGTGTCGGACTTCCTCGCCACCGCGACACCGGAACAGCGGGCCGAGTTCCTGCGGACGAAGGAGCTCCCGGCGCCCTGGAGCCACGAGGTGCTGACCTCGGGCATCTCGACCGCCTTCACCGCGGCCGTGGCGATGGTCGCGGTCGCGCTGCTGACGGCGGTCCTGGTGATCCGGGTCCGCCGCGGCGACCTGGAGGCGCTCAGCGGCAAGGCCGAGGCCGCGGGCCCCGTGGCCTGACGGCCGGCGGAGGTCCGGACCCGCGCGGGTCCGGACCTCCGTCGCGTTCAGCTCCGGGCCGTCCCCCGCGGAACCCAGACGGGAAGGGCCTCGGTCCGCTCCAGCCAGTCGGCCGGGGGCGCGCCCCCGGCGGCGGACGCCACCACCCCGCCGGCGATGGCGCAGGTCGTGTCGACGTCCCCGCCGACCTGGGCCGTCGTCCAGAACGTCGTCTCGAAGTCGCCCAGGCCTCGGGCCGCCGACCAGAGGGCGAACGGCACCGTGTCATGGGCACTGGTGCGCCGCCCGCTGCCGAGCACGGCGGCGACGGTCCCGGCGTCGCCGTAGTCCAGCATGTCCCGGGCCCGGCGCAGCCCCGCGCCGACCGCGCTGCGCGGGACCAGGGCGACGACCCCGTCGAGCAGCGCCTCCGGCGTGGGGGGACCGGCCGGATCGGCCGCGAGGGCGGCCGCCGCGGCGACGGCCATGGCACCGACCACGGCCTCGCGGTGCTGGTGGGTGGGATAGGCGGAGATCTCGGCCTGGTGGGTGGCCTGTTCGGGGTCGTCGGCGTACCAGGCGCCGAGCGGGGCGATGCGCATCGCGGCGCCGTTGCCCCAGGATCCCTGGCCGTTGAAGAGGGCCGCGGACAGCTCGCGCCAGTCGCCGCCTTCCCTGATCAGCCGGAGCATCCGGTTGACGGCGGGGCCGTAACCGCGGTCGAAGTCGTGGTGGTCGGCGAAGGAGGCGGCCAGGGCGTCCTGGTCGATGCGGTCGTGTCGGGCGAGGACGGCCAGGATGGAGCAGGCCATCTCCGTGTCGTCGGTCCACTGCCAGGAACCCGGCGGCAGTTCGCGCCGCTTCAGCAGGGGGTAGTGCGCGGGGACGAAGAACTGGGAGCCCAGTGCGTCCCCCACGGCCAGTCCGCGCAGACTGGCGAGGGCGCGGTCGAAGCGCCGGTCGAATGAGGAGTCAGCGGTCATCGGTGCGCCACTCTATCCGGTGGGACCGTACGGTTCCGGGGTACACCAGCGTTCGAACGGGCGGTCAAGCCGGTAGCGTCCGCCCTCGCCGAGCGTCAGGACCCGGGTCTCCGCGTTCCCCGGGTTCGACAGCGATTCGAAGTCGGCCACGCTCCAGTGGAACCACCGCATGCAGAAGAGACGCATGGTCAGTCCATGGGTGACGAGCAGGACGTTCGGCGGATGGTCCGGGGCCTCGAAGCTGCGGTAGAGGCTCTCCAGGAACGCCCCGACCCGGTCGTACACGTCGGCTCCGGACTCCCCCTGCGCGAAGCGGTAGAAGAAGTGGCCGTAGGCGTCCCGGTAGACCTTCTGGAGGCGTACGTCCTCCCGGTCCTGCCAGTTGCCCCAGTCCTGCTCCCGCAGCCGGGGCTCCTCGCGGATCCTGACCTGCCCCGGTGGCAGCCGGAAGGCCTGCAGGGTCTCGTGGGTGCGGCGGTACGGCGAGACGTACACGCTGACCGCCTCGTCGCCGAAGAGCTCCCGCAGCCGCTCGCCCGTCGCCTCGGCCTGCCGACGGCCGGTCGCGGTGAGCCGGAGGGCGTGGTCGGGCTCCCGTTCGTAGACGGTGTCGTCGACGTTGCCTTCGGACTCCCCGTGCCGTACGAGGACGATGCGCCGCGGTCGTGCCATGGTCCGACCCTAGAGGGAGCCGCCCCGTTCGGCTCAATCGAGGAGCCGCCCGGAGTCCATCCGGCGTATCCGCCCGGTGAACCGGCGCCGCAGTTCGCGGTCGTGCGAGACCACCACGACGGCGCCGGGCCACTCCTCCAGCGCCTGTTCCAGCTCCTCGACCAGGCCGAGGGCGAGGTGGTTGGCGGGCTCGTCGAGGAGCAGCAGGTCCGCGGGGCGGGCGAGCAGTCTGGCGAGCGCGAGCCTGCGCAGCTGTCCCGCCGAGAGGGCGCCCACCGGCACGGTGAGGTCGTCCGGCCGGAACAGTCCGTACGACAGGAGCCGTTCGGTCAGGCCCTCCTCGTCGAGCCCGAGCCCCAGCCCGTGGCCGAAGGCGGTGAGCAGCGGCTCGGCCGGCCGCGGGACGGTGACCTCCTGGGCGAGGAAGCCGGTCCGGCCGCGGCGGCGCACCTCTCCCCGGTCGGGGCGGAGGGCGCCGGCCATGACGCGGAGCAGGGTGGACTTGCCCGCGCCGTTGCCCCCGTGGACGAGGAGCCGTTCGCCCGCCCGGAGGGTGAGGGTGTCGACCGCGAGGCGCTCGCCGACCCGGATCCCGTCCAGGGCGAGCAGTTCGCCCTGGACCGCGCCCGCCTCGGGACGTGCGGTGAAGGAGAGGGGCGGGGCCGGTTCGGACACCGGGTCCTCCCTGAGGCGGCGGAGCCGCTCCCGGGCGTTGCGGACGCGTCCCGAGACGGATGCCTGGACGCGTCCGCCGGCCCGGTCGTAGGCCATCTTGTTGTTGTCCTTCATGACGCGGCCCGCCGCGACGGCGTGGGCCGTGCCCTCCGCGTACGCCTCCAGGCGCTCGGTCTCGGCGCGCCATTCCTCGTGCTCCTGCCGGCGGCGCCGGCGGGTGGCCTCGCGGGCGGCGCGGAAGCCCGCGTACCCCTCGCCGTGGCGGACGAGGCTCCGCAGGTCGGTGCCGACCTCGACGAGGGCGGTGGTGACGCGCTCCAGGAAGACGCGGTCGTGGGAGACGGCGACGACGGTCCCGCGGTGGCCGCGGAGGGATTCCTCCAGCCAGTCGAGGGCCGCAGCGTCGAGGTGGTTGGTGGGTTCGTCGAGCAGCAGGACCTCGGGCGCGGCGGCCACGGCGACGGCGATGCCGAGCCGGGCCTGCTCGCCGCCGGAGAGGCTGCCGAGCCGGCGCTCCCGGGGGATGTGGGCGATCCCGAGGGCGTGGAGCGCCTTGTCGACGCGGGCGTCGGCCTCGTATCCGCCGCGGAGCTCGTAGGCGGTGAGCAGGTCTCCGTACGCGGCGAGGTCCTCGGCGGCCGCGTGGTGCAGGCGGGCTTCGAGGGCGCGCAGGCGCGTCTCCATGGCGCGGAAGTCGGCGAGGGCCGCGTCGACCGCATCGGCGACCGTGTCCTCCGGGGGCAGCTCGGGGGTCTGGCGGACCAGCCGCAGTCCCCCGTCGGCCAGGGCGGTCACCCGGCCCTCGTCCGGCGTGACGGCGCCGGCGAGGAGGTGGAGGAGGGTGGACTTCCCGGCGCCGTTCTCCCCCACGATCCCGACCCGCTCGCCGGGGCGGACCGAGAGCGAGACGCGGTCGAGGAGTATCCGCTCCCCTCGGGAGACGGTCACGTCGTGGAGCGAGATCTGTGCGGGCATGGCACCTCCCGGCCAAACGTCAAACACAACTCTTGTCGCGTTAACGACGAGTGTGGCACACTCGAAGTCACTAACGCAACGGGAGTAGCAATTGAACGAGTCGACCGAGGTCCCCGACACCGGCCCCGCTCCCGGCAGCCGGCGCCCCGGCGGACGTACCGCCCGCACGCGGGCCGCCGTCCGCGACGCCGTCCTGACCGGACTGGCCGAGCACGGCTACCCCTCCCTGACGGTGGAGTACCTGGCGGAACACTCGGGGGTGCACAAGACGACGCTCTACCGCCGCTGGGGAAGCGTGGAGGGCATGGTGGCGGACGCCCTCGACCTCGCCGGGGAGGACGCGTGGACACCGCCCGACACCGGCAGCCTCGCCGGTGACCTGCGCGCCCTCGCCCACGAGGTCGTCGACGGTTTCCGCGACCCGGCGGACGCCGCCGCACCCACCGCGTTCGTCGGCGCCGCCTTCCAGTCACCGCGCGCGGCCGAGGCCCTGCGCGCGTTCTACGGCGAGAGGTTCCGCCGCTGCGAGACGGTCGTGACCCGGGCGGTCGGCCGGGGGGAGGCACCGGTCGGCACCGACGCCGGCGCCGTGGTCCGCGCGGTCTCCGCCCCGCTCTTCCTCCGCCTCTTCGTCACCCGCGAAGCCGTCGACGAAAGGCTCGCGGACCAGGCGGCCGACGCGGCGCTCGCGGCCGTGACGGCAGGCGTCTTCACCGAACCGACCGGAAGACCGGACGAAAGACCGGACGGGAGGCCGGACGGGGGACCGACCGGCAGACCGGCCACCACCACGGGCCCCTCCCCCGCCACCGGCCCCGGCCCCGGCCAGGGCTGAACACTCAGACGGTCCAGGTGGGTTCGAGCCGCACCACGTCACCCGAGAGCGCTGCCACATCGGCCTCGGTCTGGGCCCGCAGGCCGAGGCGCTCCACCCGCTCCTCGCGGTACTTGCCGTGCTCGGCCGCGGAGTTCCACAGGGAGAGCACCAGGAACTCGTGACCGGGCGACTCCCCGAACAGCCCCCGGAGCATGCCCGGCGACCCGGCCATCGCCGGGTTCCACACCTTCTCCTGCATCAGGGCGAAGTGCTCCACCCGCTCCTCGTGGACGCGGCAGTGCGCCACCCGCGCCACGTCCGCGTCGGCGAACTTCGGCTCGAAACCGGTCTTCACGTCGAAGCGGTGATCGAAGAGCCTGACCTGTGCGTCCTTGTACGTACCGGACTGCGCGGCGGCCAGCCGGTCGTGCGAGCGGGCCATGAAGGAGTCGTAGAAGGCCCGGCTCTCCCAGAAGGAGAAGACGTGCGCGATCTCGGGACGGGCCCGGCTCCAGCCACCGCCCTGCCCCCGGAATCCCGGCTCCCCGAGCAGCCCCGCCCACTTCCGCTGTCCCCGCTCGAACCCTCGACGGTCCACGACGGCGCAGCGAATCCACTTGACCAGCACCGCGCCATCGTACGGGTCCGAAGAGCGCCCCGGCAGACCGTCACCACAGATGGGCGACCCGAGGTGAACCCTCGTCAGGACCCGGCCCATTCCGGCCAGTCGGGCGTCGAGTTCCGGCGCGTACGGACCCCGCAGGCGGGAACGGCCCGCCCAACTGTCGTACGTGCGTGACACCATGAGGAGAGCCCCGGGGCCAAGGGTCTTCACGGGGACACGGGGAAAGGGGAGGCATCGTGAGCGGACTCAGCAAGGGCGTCGGCAAGGTGGAGGTGGCGCTCAAGTGGGACCCCGCGCCGGCGGGCGCGCCCGCGCACGACCTGGATCTCGTCGCCGCCGTCTTCACCGCCGAGGACCCCCACGGCACGCCCGCGCAGCTGGTCCACTTCGGCAAGCGCTCCCCCGACGGGACGATCACCCTCCTCCGCGACAGCCGCACGGGGCAGGGCTTCGGCTACGACGAGGCGATGACGCTCGAACTGGACCGGCTGGCCGAGCGGTACACCCGCGTGGTGGTCGGCGTGGTGATACAGCAGGGCGGCGGCCGGGTGACCTTCGGCGGGACGGCCCAGGCCTCGGTCCGGGTCAGCGAGGGCTACACGGAACTGCTGACGGACGACTTCGGCGGCGCCGCCGACGCCACCGCCGCGACCGTCGTCGAATTCGTCCGCGACGCCTCGGGCAGCTGGACCTTCCGCCCCCTGCAGCGGGGCTTCGACACGGACCCGCAGTCCTTCGGCTCCCTGATGGGCTCGGCGCGCGCCTGAGCCCGCCCGCCCCGGGCACGCCGAAGGGGACCGGCCGTGGGCCGGTCCCCTTCGTCAGTCACGCGTCAGCCGCGACGGGTGTCAGCTGCAGCCGCTGGTCGAGCCGCAGCCCTCGCAGATGTAGCAGGAGCCGGCGCGCTGCATCTTCGTGCCGCAGGAGAAGCAGAGCGGGGCGTCGGCGCTGATGCCGAGCTGCATCTCGACGAGCTCCGCCGAGGTGTGCGCCTGCTTCGGGGCCGGGACCTCGGCCTTGACGGCCGGGGCCGGGGCGGCGACGGCCTTCAGCTCCGTGGCGACCGGGGCGGACTGGGCCAGGCCCTCGACGTCGACGTCGTCCTCGGACGGCTCGTAGGAGCCGGTCTCCAGGTGACGCTGACGCTCCTCGGCGGAGTGGATGCCGAGCGCGGAGCGGGTCTCGAAGGGCAGGAAGTCCAGCGCCAGGCGGCGGAAGATGTAGTCGACGATCGACTGCGCCATCCGCACGTCCGGGTCGTCCGTCATGCCGGCCGGCTCGAAGCGCATGTTGGTGAACTTCGAGACGTACGTCTCCAGCGGCACGCCGTACTGCAGACCGACGGAGACGGCGATGGAGAACGCGTCCATCATGCCCGCGAGGGTCGAGCCCTGCTTCGACATCTTCAGGAAGACCTCGCCGAGACCGTCGTCCGGGTAGGAGTTGGCGGTCATGTAGCCCTCGGCGCCACCGACGGTGAAGGAGGTGGTGATCCCCGGGCGGCCCTTCGGGAGGCGCTTGCGGACCGGGCGGTACTCGACGACCTTCTCGACGGCCTCGCGGATCGTCGCCTCGGACTTCGCGGTGACCTCGGCCTTCTCGTCCTCCTTCTTCTTGGCGGAGAGCGGCTGGCCGACCTTGCAGTTGTCGCGGTAGATCGCGAGCGCCTTGACGCCCATCTTCCACGCCTCGAAGTAGACCTCCTCGACGTCCTCGACCGTGGCCGTCTCCGGCAGGTTGACGGTCTTGGAGAGGGCGCCGGAGATCCAGGGCTGGATGGCGGCCATCATGCGGACGTGGCCCATCGCGGAGATGGAGCGCTCGCCCATGGCGCAGTCGAAGACCTCGTAGTGCTCGGTCTTCAGGCCCGGGGCGTCGATCACATTGCCGTGCTCGGCGATGTGGGCGACGATCGCCTCGATCTGCTCCTCCTGGTAGCCCAGGCGGCGCAGGGCCTGCGGGACGGTGCCGTTGACGATCTGCATCGAGCCGCCGCCGACGAGCTTCTTGAACTTGACCAGGGCGAGGTCGGGCTCGAGACCGGTGGTGTCGCAGGACATCGCGAGACCGATGGTGCCGGTCGGGGCGATGACCGACGCCTGCGCGTTGCGGAAGCCGTTCTTCGCGCCGAGGCGGATCACGTCCTGCCAGGCCTCCGTGGCGGCGGCCCAGATCGGCGAGTCCAGGTCGTCCATGCGGACGGCCTTGTCGTTGGCGTCGGCGTGCTGTTTCATGACGCGCTGGTGCGGCTCGGCGTTGCGGGCGTAGCCGTCGTAGGCGCCGACGACCGCGGCGAGCTCGGCGGAGCGCTTGTACGAGGTGCCGGTCATCAGGGAGGTGATGGCGCCGGCGAGGGCGCGGCCGCCCTCGGAGTCGTACGCGTGGCCGGTCGCCATCAGCAGGGCGCCGAGGTTGGCGTAGCCGATGCCGAGCTGGCGGAAGGCGCGGGTGTTCTCGCCGATCTTCTGGGTCGGGAAGTCGGCGAAGCAGATGGAGATGTCCATCGCGGTGATGACGAGCTCGACGACCTTGGCGAAGCGCTCGACGTCGAAGGACTGGTTGCCCTTGCCGTCGTCCTTGAGGAACTTCATGAGGTTCAGCGAGGCGAGGTTGCAGGACGTGTTGTCCAGGTGCATGTACTCGCTGCACGGGTTCGAGCCGTTGATGCGGCCGGACTCGGGGCAGGTGTGCCAGCGGTTGATCGTGTCGTCGTACTGGATGCCCGGGTCGGCGCAGGCCCACGCGGCCTCGGCCATCTTGCGGAAGAGCGCCTTGGCGTCGACCTCCTCGATGACCTCGCCGGTCATGCGGGCACGCAGACCGAACTGACCGCCGGACTCCACGGCCTTCATGAACTCGTCGTTCACGCGGACGGAGTTGTTGGCGTTCTGGTACTGGACGGACGTGATGTCGTCGCCGCCCAGGTCCATGTCGAAGCCCGCGTCACGGAGGGCGCGGATCTTCTCCTCCTCCTTGACCTTGGTCTCGATGAAGTTCTCGATGTCGGGGTGGTCGACGTCGAGGATGACCATCTTGGCGGCGCGGCGGGTGGCGCCACCGGACTTGATCGTTCCCGCGGAGGCGTCGGCGCCGCGCATGAAGGAGACGGGGCCGGAGGCGTTGCCGCCGGAGGAGAGCAGCTCCTTGGAGGAGCGGATGCGGGAGAGGTTCAGGCCGGCGCCGGAACCGCCCTTGAAGATCATGCCCTCTTCCTTGTACCAGTCGAGGATCGACTCCATGGAGTCGTCGACGGACAGGATGAAGCAGGCGGAGACCTGCTGGGGCTGCGGCGTGCCGACGTTGAACCAGACCGGCGAGTTGAAGCTGAAGATCTGGTGGAGGAGGGCGTACGTGAGCTCGTGCTCGAAGATCTCCGCGTCGGCGGGCGAGACGAAGTAGCCGTAGTCCTCGCCGGCCTTCGTGTAGGTCTTCACGATGCGGTCGATGAGCTGCTTCAGACCGGTCTCGCGCTGCGGGGTGCCGACGGCCCCGCGGAAGTACTTGCTGGTGACGATGTTGACCGCGTTCACCGACCAGAAGTCGGGGAACTCGACGCCGCGCTGCTCGAAGTTGATCGAGCCGTCGCGCCAGTTGGTCATGACGACGTCACGGCGCTCCCAGTTCACCTCGTCGTACGGATGCACGCCGGGGGTGGTGTGGATGCGCTCGATCCGCAGGCCCTTGCTCGCCGCCTTGGCTCCCTTGGTGCGGGAACCACGTGCCGGGCCGCTCGCCGTCTCTGTCATGCCGCCTCCCATATACGGGCAAAACACCCTTTGGCGCCCAGATAATCCCAGAGCACCGTCTTCTGTACTACGTTCTGTACTGCTTGACCCACGGGTGCCACACGGGTCACCCGGGGCAGGTCTGCACGGCCGCAGCGCGGCCGGTGGCCGGGCCCGCGAAGGCCCGGGCCGCCGTCAGTCGGCGGCGCCGGCGGGAACGGGCACCTCGGGGGTGCCGGTCCCGCCGTTCTCAGCGGGAGGCCGCACGCGGAGTTCCGCGATGGCGGCCTCGAAGTCCTCGAGTCCCTCGAAAGCCTTGTACACGGACGCGAAGCGCAGGTACGCGACGAGGTCGAGCTCCTGCAGCGGCCCGAGGATGGCCAGGCCCACGTCATGGGTGGTCAGCTCGGCACTGCCGGTGGCGCGCACCGCCTCCTCGACCCGCTGGCCGAGCTTGGCCAGGGCGTCCTCGGTGACCGGCCGCCCCTGGCACGCCTTGCGCACGCCGGAGATGACCTTGGTGCGGCTGAAGGGCTCGGTGACGCCGGAACGCTTGACCACCATCAGCGAACAGGTCTCCACCGTGGTGAAACGGCGGGCGCAGTCGGTGCACTGGCGGCGGCGTCGGATCGACGTGCCGTCATCGGTGGTGCGGCTGTCGACGACCCGGCTGTCGGGGTGCCTGCAGAAGGGGCAGTGCATTGGTTACGACCCTCTCCTCATGGCACGACTGAACAGCCCCGGCCGACCCGTCAAGGCCCTCGAAGCGACCACCAGCATAGGCGATGGACGGCACCCCGGCAGACCGGGGACCACTATCCCTGGGTGGCCGGTGACATCCAACCACTAGATCTTGGGTTCAGGGGGTTGCGACACCACCAGCGTGTCGTGGCACCCCGGAGCCGCGTCCGCGACCCGCGGATGGGAGACTGGGAGGGCGCGCCGGAGTCCGGAAACCCAGCGGCGAAGGCTACCGTAAGGGCGGGATCCACCTCCGAGGGCCCACTCCCATACACCCCCACCCGCACACGCGTAAGGCAATCTGCGGATTTTCACTCGAACGTGTGTTTGGCGCAACCTTTCGAAAGCTACTACCGTTGTGCCAGCCAGGGAGACCATTCGAGAGGGGCCGACGACGTGACCACCACCGCAGACAGCGCCACCATCACCGCCCAGGACCGCTCCCAGGGCCGACTCGAGCCGGTGCACGCCATGAACGACACAGCCATGAACGGCGAGGAGCCCGGGCGACCCGCCCGAGCCCTCCCCGGACGGCCTCCAGGCATCAGGGCCGACAGCTCCGGTCTCACCGACCGCCAGCGCCGGGTCATCGAAGTCATCCGCGACTCGGTCCAGCGGCGGGGCTACCCGCCGTCGATGCGCGAGATCGGCCAGGCGGTGGGCCTCTCCAGCACGTCGTCGGTGGCCCACCAGCTCATGGCCCTGGAGCGCAAGGGCTTCCTCCGCCGCGACCCGCACCGCCCCCGGGCGTACGAGGTCCGCGGCTCGGACCAGCCCAGCACCCAGCCCACCGACACCACCGGCAAGCCCGCGGCCTCGTACGTGCCGCTGGTCGGCCGGATCGCGGCCGGCGGCCCGATCCTGGCCGAGGAGTCGGTCGAGGACGTGTTCCCCCTCCCCCGGCAGCTGGTCGGCGACGGTGAACTCTTCGTCCTCAAGGTCGTCGGCGACTCCATGATCGAGGCCGCCATCTGCGACGGAGACTGGGTCACCGTCCGCCGCCAGCCCGTCGCGGAGAACGGCGACATCGTCGCCGCCATGCTCGACGGCGAGGCCACCGTGAAGCGCTTCAAGCGCGAGGACGGCCACGTCTGGCTGCTCCCGCACAACGCCGCGTACCAGCCCATCCCCGGCGACGAGGCGACGATCCTCGGCAAGGTGGTCGCCGTACTGCGGCGGGTCTGACCGCACCCGCCGGCTCCGACCGGGCCCCGGGACCCACTGCGCCGGTCCCGGGGCTCGCTGTACGACCCGTTCTCCTGGCATGCGTCCGGCCCCGGTTCTCCACCGGGGCCGGACGCATGTCCGGGCCCCTCGCTCAGGCGCCGTCCGCCTTCGCCTTCGCGTCGATCGCCGCGAGCGACCTGCGGACCTGGTTGCGGTCGGTCGTGTACCAGAAATCGGGCATCGAGGCCTTCAGATAGCTGCCGTACCGGGCGGTGGCCAGCCGCTGGTCAAGCACGGCCACCACACCCCGGTCGCCCGTCGCACGGACCAGACGACCGGCCCCCTGGGCCATCAGCAGCGCGGCGTGCGTCGCCGCCACCGCCATGAAGCCGTTCCCCCCGGCCTCCTCGACCGCCTTCTGGCGCGCGCTCATCAGCGGGTCGTCCGGGCGCGGGAAGGGGATCTTGTCCATGACGACCAGCTGACAGCTGGCCCCCGGCACGTCCACGCCCTGCCAGAGCGACAGGGTGCCGAAGAGGCAGGTCTTCGGGTCGGCCGCGAAGTTCTTGATCAGCTCGCCCAGGGTGTCCTCGCCCTGGAGCAGGATCGGGTACTCGGGGATACGGGTCCGCAGCTCCTCCGCCGCCAGCTGCGCCGCCCGCATCGAGGAGAAGAGGCCGAGGGTGCGGCCGCCGGCCGCCTGGATCAGCTCGGTCAGCTCGTCCAGCATGTCGCCGCGATCGCCGTCCCTGGCCGGCTTGGCCAGGTGCTTGGCGACGTACATGATCCCCTGCTTCGGGTAGTCGAACGGGGAGCCGACGTCGAGGCCCTTCCAGACCGGGAGGTCGTCCCCTGTGGTGCCTTCCGGCGCGAGGCCGAGCGAGGCTCCCACGCCGTTGAAGTCGCCGCCGAGCTTGAGCGTCGCCGAGGCGAGCACCACGGAGCGCTCGGTGAAGAGCTTCTCCCGCAGCAGCCCGGAGACCGAGAGCGGCGCGACCCTCAGCGAGGCGCCGAAGCGGTCGTGGCGCTCGTACCAGACGACGTCGTACTCGGAACCGTGGGTGATCCGCTCGGCGACGCCGTGCACGGTCTCGACCGAGGCCATCGCCTGCTTGCGGACCGCGTCCTCGTCCTGCACCGAGCGGTCACGGGTGTTGCCGAGGGCGGTGATCACGGTGCGGGCCGCGTCGCGCAGCGCCGCCAGCGCGTACGCCAGGTCCTCCGGGATCTTCTCCAGGCGGCCCGGCAGGGCGAGCTCCATGACCCGCTCGAAGCCCTCCGCGGCGGTCTGGAGCTCGTCGGCGACCTTCTCGTCCACCAGCTTGGCGGCCCGGCGCACCGCCCGGTTCACCTGGCCCGGCGTGAGCTCGCCGGTGGCCACGCCGGTGACCCGGGAGACCAGCTCGTGCGCCTCGTCGACGATCAGGACCTCGTGCTGCGGCAGCACGGGGGCGCCCTCGATCGCGTCGATGGCGAGCAGGGCGTGGTTGGTGACGACCACGTCGGCGAGCTTGGCGCGCTCACGGGCCGCCTCGGCGAAGCACTCCGCCCCGTACGCGCACTTGCTCGCGCCGAGGCACTCCCGGGAGGAGACCGAGACCTGGCCCCAGGCCCGGTCGGAGACGCCGGGCGTCAGGTCGTCCCGGTCGCCGGTCTCCGTCTCGTCCGCCCAGTCGCGCAGCCGGATCAGGTCCTGGCCGAGCTTGCTGGTCGGCGCCGCCGCCTCGAAGGGGTCGAAGAGGCCCTCCTCCTCGTCCTGCGGCACCCCCTCGTGGAGCCGGTGCAGGCACAGGTAGTTCGACCGGCCCTTGAGCATGGCGAACTGGGGGCGGCGGCGCAGCTGCGGGTGGAGCGCCTCGACCGTCCTCGGCAGGTCGCGCTCGACGAGCTGGCGCTGGAGCGCCAGCGTGGCCGTGGCCACCACCACTCTCTCCCCGTGGGCGAGCGCCGGCACCAGATAGCCGAGCGACTTTCCGGTGCCGGTGCCCGCCTGGACGAGCAGGTGGGAGTTGTCGTCGATGGCCTCGGCCACGGCCTCGGCCATGGTGACCTGGCCGGGGCGCTCCGTGCCGCCGACGGCGGCGACGGCGGCGTGGAGGAGGTCGGGGAGGGATGGCTTCGTCATAGCGTTCCCAGCCTACGGCTCCGCACCGACAGCGGGAGCACTCCCCGGGATCACGCGAGGGGGTTGGGGACGGTGCCGTGGACGGCGGCGTGCGGGCGGTCGGAGCGGTCGCGGTAGCCGTCCATGTGCAGCCGGTTGCGGTTGAGACAGAGCCGTTCGATCCGGGGCGTGAGCAGGTCGAAGAGCTCGAAGCGGTCCTTCAGCTCGGGGAAGCGTTCCTGGTGGCGGAGGATCTCGGCGCGGACGAGGGCCCAGAAGTCCGCCTCGGGGACGTCGAGTTGCTCCTCGCACAGCGGGGCGAGGTAGCGGAAGACGCCGACGAAGAGCCCCGAATGGATGAACTGGGTGAGGAAGCCGGGCTCCTCGGTGAGCAGGACGGCGCGGACGTCGTCGGGCATCGCGTCGTGCTCGGGGAGCGGGTGGGCGCTGATGTTGACGTCGTCGACGAAGTCCTTGATCGCCAGGCGGACGGGGACGTCCCGCTCGTCGTAGACGACGATCGCGTTCTCGCCGTGCGGGGAGAAGACGGTGCCGTAGCGGTAGAGGAAGTGGAGGAGCGGCGGCAGCAGGGCGGCGAAGAGGTGCCGGAGCCAGACGGCGGAGGTCAGACCGGAGCGCTCGACGAGTTCGGCGACGAAGGCACGGCCCTCGGGGTCGGTGTGGAGCAGGGCGGCGAGGGTGCGGGCGCGCTCGCCGGGCGGCAGGCGGAGGGGTTCGCGCCAGATCGCTCCGAGCAGTTCCTTGTACTGGTACGGGACTTCGGGCAGCCGGTCGTAGAGGGGATGCTCGACGGTGACGGAGGCGACCTCGCCGAGGAGGATGACGCCGCACTCCTCGCGCAGGAAGGGGTCGGCGTCGCGCAGGGCGTGGACCCAGGCGGTGACGGCGGGGGCGGCGAGGGTGCGCTCGGTGGGGAGGCCGCGCCAGACGAGGGTGTTGAGCACGGAGAGCGGCAGCTTGACGGTGTGCCGGTCGGGGCGGCTGGTGTTGAGGAAGGTGCGGATGGACTGCTGCGGCAGGCGGAGGTCGGCGTCGGCGGGGAGCGGGACGATGGCGCCGGAGGCGATGGCGGGGGCGTAGAGCGGGAGCAGGATCTCGTCCCACTGCCAGGGGTGGACGGGGAGCAGCAGGTACGCCTCCGGGTCGAGGCCCCGGGCGGTGAGCTCGGCGCGGAAGGCGTCGAGGACGGGGGCGTCGAGCTCGCCGGCGTAGAGGCGCTCGGGGGTGGCGAGGCCCGCGACGCCGCGGTAGGCGGCGATGCGGTCGCTGACCGCGATCCACGGGAGCCGGGTGGCGCGGCGGGCTTCGGGGGCCCAGCGGGCTGCGTCGCCGGCGGAGAATCCGATGCGGCCCTTGTTGAGGACGAGCCAGGGGTGGCCGGTCTGGTGCCCTTCGAGTTCGGCGTAGGACAGGTCGGCGAGGCGGTCCGCGGTGAGGGCGGTGTGGTCCAGGCGGGCCTCGGCGGCGAGGGTGGTGGTGAGCTCGCGGATGAGGTGGCCGAGGGTGGCGCCGTCGAGGCCGAGGAGCCGTCGGGCGCGGACGAGCAGGTCGAGGGGGTCGGTGAGCGGGCGGCCGTCGTGGGTGATCGTGCCGGGGTCGACGCGCCAGCCGCCGTAGGCGACTCGGCGGGCGGTGAAGGCGAGGGGGGTGCCGTCGTCGAGGGCGAGGGTGTACCGGCCGGGGGCGTCGGGGCCCGCGGCGACGGGTTCCAGGATCTCCTCGTAGGCGAACTCGCCGAGGGCCTTGGCGAGGGTACGGGCGCCCGCGCGGGCCCAGGCGGTGGGGTTGAGCTCGGGGGGCGCGAGCAGTTCGGGGGCCGGGGCGGCGGTCGCCGCGGGTCGTCCGGAGTCGTGGGGTGCTGGGGACGTCGTCACATGGACTCCTCGAAGGGGGAACCGCTGTGGGTCGAGCGGTGTATCAAGGGCAGAGGGTGTTCACAGAACGTGACGGAGGGACCGGTCACGGATCATGAGCGCGGCCCGTTTGTCGGGGAGGTCGATCTCCGCCGCGTAGCGGAAGCCGGCGCCGAGGAAGGCCGCGACGGAGGGGGTGTTGCGGATGTCGGGTTCGGCGACGACGCGGGTGCACCGGGGACGGTGGTCGAGGACGAGGTCGGCGACGGCCCGCAGCAGTGCGGTGCCGACGCCGCGGCCGCGGTCCGCGACGCCGCCGAGGAGGAGATGGACGCCCGTGTCGTGCGGGAGGGCCGGGTAGGCGCGGGCGAGCGGGTCGAGGTCGGCCCGGTAGATCTCGAAGTAGCTCATCGGGGTGGAGTCGAGGACGCCGAGGCAGGGGACGCTGCGGCCGTCGCCTTCGAGCTGGGCACGGACGTGGTCGGCGGTGACGGTGTCGGGCCCGGCGAGTTCCCAGAAGGCGGCGACGGCGGGGTCGTTCATCCAGCGGGTGAGCAGGGGCAGGTCGCGTGCCGGGCGGACGGGGACGAGGCGGAAGTCGCCGAAGCGGGTCGCCGCCGGGGCCCAGGAGGCGACCGAGTCGAGCGGATCCCCGCCGAGGCGACCGTCTGCGGCGGAGGTGGGGCCCGTACCGGTGCCGGGTCCGTGGACGGTGCCGGGTTCGGTCACGGTGCCGGGTCCGTGGACGGCGCCGGGTTCGGTCACGGTGCCGGATTCGGTGGCGGTTAAGGGGCGGTCCCCCGCGAGGAGGGCCAGGAGGTCGTCGACGCGGAGGTCGAGGGTGTCGTCGGACATCGGCTGACCTGGCGAATCGACCCGTGGCTGGTCGGTGGCCGGGGTGCCGGCGTCGTGTCTGTGGTCCGGGTGTATGGACATGCGGCGGGTCTTCCGTGGGTCGGGGGCGTCCCCTCGGTGGGTGGTCGGGGGACGCGCCGGTGGACGGGGCGGCGGCGACGGGCGGGCCGCCGGAGCGTTCAGGCGCGGAGGGGGTTGGTGATCGTGACGTAGACGGACTGGGTGTCGACGGGGCCGACGAGCTCGTCGAGGCCGTGGAGGCGGGTGAGGAGGTTGGCCTTGCTGCGGAGGGTGGCCGCTTCGAGGAGGCGGTGAGGGAGGGGCGAGCCGAGGCCGGTGGCGGAGGTGAGGAAGGAGCGGAAGGCGGCGAGGAGGATCCGCTCGTCGGCGAGGTGCTGGGAGCCGAAGGCGCCGATCAGACCGAGGACGTTGTTGATGCCGAGGTAGTAGGCGAAGCGCTCGTCCGTGACCTGGTCGGAGACGAAGGTGTCGCTGTGGGCGCCGATGCCGGGGAGGCGGCTCTCCAGCTCGGCCCGGTGGGACTCGCGGAAGTAGTAGCCCTGGTTGTCGCGGTAGCGGCCGCCGGCCGGCCAGCCGTCGGGGTCGAGGAGGACGAGGGTGTTCTGCTGGTGGGCCTCCAGGGCGATGCCGGCGTGGCCGTCGAGCCAGAGGACGGGGCGGACGACCTGGTCGAGGTAGCGGAGGAACCACTCGGCGGAGACCGCGGCGACGGGACGGCCGGTACGCCCGGCGAGGCGGTCGACGAGGTCGGCGAGGCGGGAGCCCATGCCGGTGGCCCCGGGCCGGGGGCGGGGCGCGGTGAGGGCCGCGAGGCAGACGGCGTCGTCGCCGGGGCCGAAGGGGTTGTGCCGGATCATCAGGTCGAGCCCGGGGACGGGGGTCCCGTCGGGGGCGTCGACGGCGAGCCAGGCGGGGTCGCGGACGATGTCGAAGCCGGGGTGGGCGGCCTGCCACTCGTCGACGAGGCCGGTGCGCAGCAGTCGGTGGACCTCGACGCCCCGGTGGAGTTCCTTGCGGAGGTTCTCGCGGCGGGAGTTGGTGATGCGCAGGCCGAGGGAGAGCTTGAGCATGGCGCGGGCGCCGGGGCGGTGGACGGTCCGGACCGAGGAGGTGGGGTGCCAGGGGCTCCCGTGGGACCCCAGGTCGTGGAGGAGGCCCTGGTCGAGGAGGTCGCGGATGTCGGCGCGGTGGAGGAGTTCGCGGGCCTGCCAGGGGTGCAGGGGCAGGGGGGCGGTGCCGGTGGGGTGGGCGATGCCTTCGGCGAGGCCGACGGCGAGCTGCTCGGCGGTGACGGGGCGGCCCTGCTCGGTCCAGGCGGAGTCGGAGGCGAGGAGGGTGTGGTCGACGGCGAACCAGTGGAGGGGGAAGGCGCCGTGGAGTTCGGGCGAGTAGAGGCGGGACTCGGCCTCGGAGAGGCCTTCGCGGCTCTTGGGGGTGGGGTGGAGCGGGTGGCCGAGGAGGAGGGACTGCTCGGCGGCGAGGAAGAGGTCGGCGTCGGGGTGGGGCCGGGGGTCGCCGCGGCGGGCGGTGAGGAAGTCGGCGGTGCGGCGGGCGGAGTCGGCGACGCGGCCGACGAGTTCGGTGGCCTCGGGGCGGCCGGTCTCGCGGCTGAGGAGGGCGGCGAGGGTGACGGCGTCGACGGCCGGGGCCGTGGAGGGGAGGCCTTCCAGGGTGGGGGTGCCGAAGCGGTGCCAGCCGGTGGGCGACCAGTAGGCGACGGGGACGAGGAGGGCGGTGCCGCTGGCGTCGAGGGGGATGCGGAGGGTGGAGGTGCCGGGGGCGGGGAGGTTCTTCTCCCGGACCCAGCAACGGAGGAGGTTCTCCAGGGCGGCGGCGTCGGCGGCCCGCTGCGGGTCCGGGTCGTCGAGCGGGTCGGCGGCGGGGCGCTCGCCGGCCGGTGCGTCTCCGGGGCGGGACGGCCGGAGGGGGGCGGGGCCGGTGTGCTGGCGCGGGACCGTGGATTCCTCGGCGTCGGGCTCGGTCATGGTCGCGGTCGCGGTCAGCTGGGAGGTGGGGGTGGCGTTCACGCGGGTTTCCTTGGGGAGGGGGCCGGGGGCGGTCCGGGTCAGTGGGACGGTCCGGGGGCGGGCCGGTGGGGGGCGGGCGGCCGGGGGACGTGGGCGCGTTCGGCGGCGGCGAGGGCGTCGGCGAAGCGGTCGAGGACGGCGGTGGCCTGCTCGTCGGTGAGGGTGAGCGGGGGGAGGAGGCGCACGACGGCGGAGTGACGGCCGCCGAGCTCGACGATGAGTCCGCGGGCGAGGCATTCCTGCCGGACGGCTCGGGCGAGGGCGGGGGCGGCGGGCGGGACGGTGTCGTCGGGTCCCGCGGCCTCGGGGTCGACGAGCTCGACGCCGATCATGAGGCCGCGGCCTCGGACGTCGCCGACGCAGGGGTGGGCGGCCTGGAGGCCCTGGAGGCGGCCGAGCATGTGGGCGCCGAGGGCGGCGGCCCGGTCGGCGAGCCTGTTCTCGCGGACGTACGCGAGGGTGGCGGTGCCGGCGGCCATGGCGAGCTGGTTGCCCCGGAAGGTGCCGGCGTGGGCGCCCGGCTCCCAGGCGTCGAGCCCGGAGCGGTACACGACGACGGCGAGCGGGAGGGAGCCGCCGATGGCCTTGGAGAGGACCATCACGTCGGGGACGACGCCGCTGTGCTCGACGGCCCAGAAGGCTCCGGTGCGCCCGACGCCGGTCTGGACCTCGTCGACGATGAGGGGGATGGAGTGCCGGGCGGTGATGGTCCGCATGCGGCGCAGCCAGGCGTCGGGGGCGGGGAGGACGCCGCCCTCGCCCTGGACGGCCTCCACGATCATCCCGGCGGGGGTGGTGACGCCGCTCTTGGGGTCGTCGAGGAGGGACTCGGTCCAGCGGGCGGAGAGTTCGGCGCCGCGCTCGCCGCCGACGCCGTAGGGGCAGCGGTACGCCTGCGGGTACGGGAGGCGGGTGACGCGCACGTCCTCGGCGCCGCCGGAGACGGCGAGGGCCCCGGCGGTCATGCCGTGGTAGGCGCCGGTGAAGGCGAACAGGCCGCGGCGTCCGGTGGCGGCGCGGACCAGCTTGAGGGCGGCCTCGACGGCGTCGGTGCCGGCGGGTCCGCAGAACTGGACGCGGGCGTCGGCGGCGAGCTCCGGGGGGAGGGTGGCGAAGAGCTCGGAGGTGAAGGCGTCCTTGACGGGGGTGGCGAGGTCGAGGACGTGGAGCGGGGCGCCGGATTCGAGGACCTTGCGGATGGCTTCGAGGACGACCGGGTGGTTGTGGCCGAGCGCGAGGGTGCCGGCGCCGGAGAGGCAGTCGAGGTAGCGGCGGCCGTCGGCGCCCTCGATGGTCAGGCCGCGGGCCCGGACCGGGACGATCGGGAGCGAGCGGGCGTAGGTGCGGGCGGCGGACTCGCGCTGGGCCTGCCGTCGCAGGATCGCCTCGTACCCGCCTCCCGCCGCCGTCCCGTATCCCCGCCGGGTGGGGGCGGTGGCTGAAGCTGATTCGGTCACGGCCACGGCTCGGTGTCCTCCCGCGATAACGGTTGCGTTGCACATCGTCGGGGCGTCCGGGCGTGCTCAAAGGCCGCTCCGAGCGCCGCCGTTGTGTCCCCCGTCCGTACCAACGACGGGAACTGCCGGGGAACACGGGCCGGAGGCAAGATCCTTGGCGTGTCCCGGATCACGGCATGACAACGGCCGCACCGGCTCCGGAACCGCCGGCGGGGCGCGTACCGTCCCCTCCGGCACCGGCATAGTGGGGGCGGTCGTTCTCACGTCCGGTCGGACGAGAGTGCGACCGATGCCCAGAAATGCACCAGTTGACGTAGTCCCAGGGGGATCACGAGATGCGATCGATTCGTCCGCTGCTGATGGCGGCGTCCGCCGTCGCGGCGCTGACGCTCACCGCGACGGCCTGTGGCCCGACCGAGGAGAACGCAGGAGACAAGCCCAGCGCGCCGGCGAGCGAGAACCCGGTCGACAAGATCAAGATCCCGGAGGACCTGAAGCAGCGGCTGAAGGACCACGGGATCGATCTCGACAAGTGGCGCGACGGCGAGTGGAAGAACTGGGACAAGGACAAGTGGCTTCGCGAGGCGAAGGACTTCGTCAACCCGATCATCGAGGACCTCTGGGACCCGGACCGGATGCGGGACGCCGAGCGCCCCGAGCCGCGCCCGGTCGAGGAGGAGGACATCTCCGGTGACGAGGGCGTCACCGACCCGACGCCGGACCCGGTGAAGGCGAAGGCGGTGCCGGCGAAGTACCACGAGAACTCGCCCGCGTCCGGCAAGGTCTTCTTCGACGGTCCCGACGGTTCGATGGTCTGCTCGGCCACCGTGGTGAAGGACCCGGCCCACCCCGGCAAGTCCAACCTGGTGTGGACGGCCGGCCACTGCGTCCACAAGGGCAAGGAGGGCGGCTGGTACCGCAACATCGCCTTCGTCCCCTCCTACAACGACGCCGCGATGGAGACCTCGGCGCTGGAGAAGGCGACGCGCGAGCAGATCGCCCCGTACGGCGTGTGGTGGGCGGACTGGGTGAAGACCTCCGACGAGTGGATCGCGCAGGGCGCCTCCACCGGCGGCGCGGGCGCCCCGTACGACTTCGCGGTCATCCAGGTGACCCCGGAGAAGGGTTCCTCCGGCAAGTCCCTGGAGGAGACGGTCGGCACCGCCCTGCCGGTCGAGTTCAACGCCCCGGCGGTGCCGAAGATCAAGGCGATGACGGCCACCGGCTACCCGGCGGCGCCGCCGTTCGACGGCCAGAAGATGTTCCAGTGCGCGGACAAGCCGGGCCGGCTCTCGCTGAAGGCGGAGCAGCCGACGATGTACCGCATCGGCTGCACGATGACGGCCGGTTCGTCCGGTGGCGGCTGGGTCGCGCAGGGCCAGGACGGGAAGCCGGTGCTGGTGTCGAACACCTCGATCGGCCCGTCGACGGCCGGCTGGCTGGCGGGCCCGCGCCTCGGCCCCGAGGCCAAGGCGATCTTCGACGAGGTCAGCAAGAAGTACGCCGGCCAGTAGGCGGCGCGCTCACCTGACGAAGGGGGCGGGACCGGATCGGTCCCGCCCCCTTCGTACGCACGAAAGACGCCGGCCCCCTCCCGCATGAAACGGGAGGGGGCCGGCGTCCTGCCTGTCGTCGCTCAGTGCGCGGCGGGGACGTACGGCGCGAGCGCCGCCGCCAGTTCCTCGTGCACCCGGGCCTTGACCAGGGTGCCCTCGGGGGTGTGCTCCTCGGAGAGCATCTCGCCCTCGGCGTGGACGCGGGAGACGAGACCGCCCTGCGTGTACGGCAGGAGGACCTCGATCTCCACCTCCGGACGCGGCAGCTCGCGGTCGATCAGGGCGAGCAGCTCCTCGATGCCCTCGCCCGAGCGGGCGGAGACGGCCATGGAGTGCTTCTCGACGCGGAGCAGCCGCTGGAGGACCAGCGGGTCGGCCGCGTCGGCCTTGTTGACGATCACGATCTCCGGCACGTCCATCGCGCCGACGTCACGGAAGACCTCGCGGACGGCGGCCAGCTGCTCCTCCGGGGCGGGGTGCGAGCCGTCCACCACGTGCAGGATGAGGTCGGCGTCGGCGACCTCCTCCATGGTGGAGCGGAAGGCCTCGACCAGGTGGTGCGGCAGGTGCCGGACGAAGCCGACGGTGTCGGCCAGGGTGTAGACCCGGCCGGACGGCGTCTCGGCCCGGCGGACGGTCGGGTCGAGGGTGGCGAACAGGGCGTTCTCCACCAGGACTCCGGCGCCCGTGAGGCGGTTGAGCAGGGAGGACTTGCCGGCGTTGGTGTATCCGGCGATGGCGACCGACGGCACCTTGTGGCGGCGCCGCTCCTGCCGCTTGATGTCGCGGCCGGTCTTCATCTCCGCGATCTCCCGGCGCATCTTCGCCATCTTCTCGCGGATGCGGCGCCGGTCGGTCTCGATCTTGGTCTCACCGGGACCACGGGTGGCCATGCCGCCACCGCCGCCGCCACCCATCTGCCGGGAGAGCGACTGACCCCAGCCGCGCAGGCGCGGCAGCATGTACTGCATCTGCGCGAGGGCGACCTGCGCCTTGCCCTCTCGGGACTTGGCGTGCTGGGCGAAGATGTCGAGGATCAGGGCGGTCCGGTCGACCACCTTGACCTTGACGACGTCTTCGAGGGCGATGAGCTGGCCGGGGCTGAGCTCACCGTCGCAGACGACGGTGTCGGCGCCGGTCTCGACGACGATGTCCCGCAGCTCCTGGGCCTTGCCGGAACCGATGAAGGTGGCCGGGTCGGGCTTGTCGCGGCGCTGGATCACGCCGTCGAGGACGAGGGCGCCCGCCGTCTCGGCGAGGGCCGCGAGCTCCGCCAGGGAGTTGTCGGCGTCCTGCACGGTCCCCGAGGTCCAGACGCCGACGAGCACGACGCGCTCCAGGCGCAGCTGCCGGTACTCGACCTCGGTGACGTCCTCGAGCTCGGTGGAGAGGCCGACGACACGGCGCAGGGCCGCGCGCTCGGAGCGGTCGAACTGCTCGCCGTCCCTCTGTCCGTCGACCTCGTGGCTCCAGGCGACGTCCTCTTCCATCAGGGCATCGGCCCGAAGGCTCTCGGTGCGGCGCGACTGCGCGAAGCTCTGCTCGTCCTGGGAAGGGGAAGAAGAGGAGGTCATTGGATCCTTACGTCGGTTGAAACGATGGTGTCGGTACAACGTGCGACGGCTCCGGAAGATTCCCCCGGGGGGGCTCCCGGCCGGCCGCGTCACCGACCTGAAAATGGTGACACGGCCGCCCCGCGCCCGTCACGCGGGTTTCCTCAGTGGGCGGCGTCCTCCGCGGGGAGGCTGCGCCACTCCGGGCGGCCGGGCATCGGCGGGGTCTTCTCCCCGTACAGCCACCCGGCGAAGAAGGCGTCGAGGTCCTGCCCGGAGACCTGCTCCGCGAGGGCCGTGAAGTCGGCGGTGGTGGCGGTGTCGTCCCGGTGGTCGGCGACCCAGCGCCGCTGCAGCCGGTCGAAGGCGTCGGTGCCGATGGTCTCCCGCAGGGCGTAGAGCACGAGCGCGCTGCCGTCGTAGACGACGGGCCGGAAGAGGCTGATCTTCTGCCCGGGCGTGGGCGGGCGGGGCGCCGCCGGGGGCCCGCCGTCGGCGCGCCAGCCGTCGGAGGCGGCGTACGCGGCCTTCATCCGCTGCTCCAGGGACTTCCCGGCCGTCTCGTCGGCGTACAGCGCCTCGTACCAGCTGGCGTGTCCCTCGTTGAGCCACAGGTCGGACCAGGTGCGCGGGGAGACGCTGTCGCCGAACCACTGGTGGGCCAGCTCGTGGACCATGACCGCGTCCACGTACCACTCGGGGAAGCGCGGGTCGGTGAAGAGGCGCCGTTCGAAGAGGGAGAGGGTCTGGGTCTCCAGCTCGAAGCCGGTGGTGGCGTCGGCGATCAGCACGCCGTACGTCTCGAAGGGGTACGGGCCGACCTTGCCCTCCATCCACTCCAGGTGGCCGGGGGTCCGGCGCAGCCAGGGCTCCATGGCCTCCCGGTCCTGGGCGCGGACCACGTCCCGGACCGGGAGGCCGCGCGGGCCGGTGCGGTGGAGGACGGCGGAGCGGCCGATGGAGACCTGGGCGAGTTCGGTGGCCATGGGGTGGTGGACGCGGTAGGTCCAGGTGGTGGTGGCGCCGTGTTCCGCGCGGCCGGCGGGCAGTCCGTTGGCGACGGCCGTCAGCTCGCTCGGGGCGGTGATCCGGAAGGTGAAGGCGGCCTTGTCGGAGGGGTGGTCGTTGGAGGGGAAGACGCGGTGGGCGGCGTCGGCCTGGTTGGCCATGGCGAGCCCGTCGGAGGTGCGCACCCAGCCTCCGCCGGCGGCGGGCCCGCCGGGGTCGCTGGTGTGGCGGACGGTCACGGTGACGGCCTCGCCGGCGTCGATCGGTACGGCGGGCGTGACGACCAGGTCCTCGCCGCTCGTCGCGAATCCGGCCGCCACGCCGTCGACGGTGACGCCGGAGACCGTGCCGTGCGTGAAGTCGAGGTGGAGCCGGTCGAGGTCGGCGGTGGCGAGGGCGTCGACCCGGGTGACGGCGGCGAGCGGCTCGGTGTTCACGCCGGAGTAGGTGAGGTCGATGTCGTACGCGAGGACGTCGTACCCCGGGTTCCCGAGGTACGGGAAGAGCGGGTCGCCGATGCCGAGCGGGGCGGGTGCGGGCACGGTCGCGGCGACCAGTCCGGCGCCGGCGGCGACGAGCCCGGCGGCCCGCAGCCAGGGCCTCCGGCGCGGTCGCCGGGGGGTGCCGGGGGCGGGCGGGGCGCCGGTGGCGGGGGCGTCGGTGGTGGGGGCAGGCGGGCGGGGCGGGGAAGTGTGCGCCATGCGCCAGGGCTACCAGTGCCCCGCCCCGCTCCCCGAGCCGACGCGCGCACCCGCCACCCGAAGGTGTCACCCGCGGGCGGGAGGTCAGAGCCGGTGGGTCCGGTCCACGTCGTACACGCCGGGGACCTCGCGCATGGCGCGCATGAGGGCGGGGAGTCCGGCGGCGTCGGCCAGCTGCAGGGTGTACGTGTGGCGGACCCGCTGCTCGCTCGGCGGCTCGACGGTGGCGGAGACCACCTCGGCGCCGGCGGTGGCGATGACCTCGGTGAGATCGGCGAGCAGACCGGGGCGGCCGAACGATTCGGCTACCAGCGTGACCCGGCAGTGGGCGGCGTCGCCCCAGCGGACGGGGACGGCGGCCCGGCCCAGGCGGCGCATGACGTCCACGGCCGGACAGCCCGTGCGGTGGGCGGTGACGGCGCCGCCCCGGACCCGGAAGCCGGTGATGGCGTCGGGGGGCACGGGGGTGCAGCAGCCGGCCGGGCGGACCGGGGCGGCGGGGGCGCCGTCGAGGTCGGCGTGGAGCTCGGCGCCCGAGCTGCGGTCGGCGAGGACGCTGAGTGGCGGGCGGGGGGCCGCGGCGGGCGGGGCGGCGGCTTCCGGGTGCGCCTGGAGCCAGGCGGTGATCGCGATCCGCGCGGCCGGCGTACGGGCGTGGTCCAGCCACTCCGGGGAGGGCCCGGAACCGGTGTCCTGGGAGAGGAGCAGCTGCACGGTGTCGCCGTCGGAGAGGACGGTGCCCAGGGGGGCGAGGCGGCCGTTGAGGCGGGCGCCGAGGCAGGCGTGGGCGGCCTCGCCGTGCTGGGCGTAGG
This sequence comes from Streptomyces sp. NPDC007863, assembly GCF_040633895.1. NCBI lineage: Bacteria > Bacillati > Actinomycetota > Actinomycetes > Kitasatosporales > Streptomycetaceae > Streptomyces > Streptomyces sp. NPDC007863. The sequence goes on along the minus strand of NZ_JBEYEI010000017.1, from coordinate 59,957 downwards.
CGGCGTCGACGCAGCTGGAGCCGGCGGGCAGGCCCAGTGTCCCGCCGTCGGCGCGGAAGACGGTGATCTCGTGGTCCTCGGCGAGGTCGGCGCGGAGCGAGCTCCAGAAGGTGTCGGGGTCGGGCGCGGACTCCTGCCAGTCGAGGAGGCGGGCGAGCCAGCCGGGTCGGGTGGGGTCGGTGCGCTCGCCGTCCTCGGCGGTCTCGGCCGGGTCGGCGGTGTCCGGGGGCGTCCCGAGGGGGCTGCCGAGCGCCACGACGCCCGCCTCGGCGACCTTGTGCATGCGGTGGGTGCGGATCAGGACCTCCGCGACGGCCCCGTCGGGGGCGGCGATCGCGGTGTGCAGCGACTGGTAGAGATTGAACTTGGGGGCCGCGATGAAGTCCTTGAACTCCGAGATCAGCGGGGTGAAGCAGGTGTGCAGCTCGCCGAGGACCGCATAGCAGTCGGCGTCCTCGGCGACGAGGACGAGGAGCCGTCCGAAGTCGCAGCCGCGCAGCTCGCCGCGCTTGAGCCGGACGCGGTGGACGGAGACGAAGTGGCGGGGCCGGACGAGGACTTCGGCGGCGATGTCCGCCTCGCGCAGGACGGCGCCGACCCGTTCGGCGACGGCGGCGAGCGCGTCCGGCGAGCCGGAGCCGGTGGCGTCGGCGATGAGCGCCCGGGTGGCCTCGTACTCCTCGGGGTGGAGGATGGCGAAGACCAGGTCCTCCAGCTCGGTCTTGAGGGCCTGCACGCCGAGCCGTTCGGCGAGCGGGATGAGGACGTCGCGGGTGACCTTGGCGATGCGGGCCTGTTTCTCGGGCCGCATCACGCCGAGGGTGCGCATGTTGTGCAGCCGGTCGGCGAGTTTGATGGACATGACGCGGACGTCGTCGCCGGTGGCGACCAGCATCTTGCGGAAGGTCTCGGGTTCGGCGGCGGCCCCGTAGTCGATCTTCTCCACCTTGGTGACGCCGTCGACGAGGTACGCGACCTCGTCGCCGAACTCCCGGCGGACCTGATCGAGCGTCACCTCGGTGTCCTCGACGGTGTCGTGGAGGAGGGAGGCGGTCAGGGTGGTGGTCTCGGCGCCCAGCTCGGCGAGGATGAGGGTGACGGCGAGCGGATGGGTGATGTACGGCTCGCCGCTCTTGCGGAACTGGCCGCGGTGCGAGGACTCGGCGAGCACGTACGCCCGGCGCAGGACCGTCAGGTCGGCCTCGGGGTGGTGGGCGCGGTGCGCCTCGGCGACGTGGCTGATGGCGTCCGGCAGCCGGTCGCGCGGGGCGGGGCCCGCGGTGGCGCCGAGCAGGGCCGCGCGTCCGATCCTGCGCAGGTCGAGCCGGGCGCGTGCGCGCCTGCGGACGCGGGGGTCGGTGGCGGCGGTCTCGGCCGCGCTCACGGGGTTCGTGGCCTCTGCGCTCATGGGGCACCTCCGGCGGCGTCGACCGGCGGTGGACGGGCGAGGGGAGCCCGGGGGGCCGGTGCTTGATGCTACCGACCCCACCACGTGGCGCAGTCCCGCTCTCGCCCAGCGTGAAACGGATCACCCATTCGAGCGACACGGGAGTCGTTGACAGTTTCGATTGGACCGTCGGAACGGACCGCCGGACGGGCCTTCGGGACGGACCGGGACGGGCTCAGCCGGCGGTGAGCCAGGAGGGCTCCAGGGTGCCCTCGGCGACGATGACGGCCGGTCCGGTCATCTCGATGCCGCCGTCGGGGTGCTCGGTGATGACCAGGGTGCCGCCGAGGACGTCCACGGTGTACGTGACGGGGGCGCCGGTCACGGCCGGGTCCGTCCCGTCGCGGCGGGCGGTGGCGACGGCCACGGCGCAGGCGCCGGTGCCGCAGGAGCGGGTCTCGGCGGCGCCGCGCTCGTGCACCCGCATGGCGACGTGGCGGGGGCCCCGGTCCGCCACGAACTCGATGTTGACCCCGTCCGGGTAGACCGACGCGGGCTCGTACGGCGGCTCGTCGTACAGGGTGCCGGCGTGGGCGAGGTCCTCGACGAAGGCGACCGCGTGCGGATTGCCCATGTTCACGTTCCGCGCGGGCCAGCTACGGCCGTCGACGGCGACCGTGACGCCCTCCTCGGGGAGGACGGCGCGGCCCATGGAGACGGTGACGGAGCCGTCCTTGTCGAGGTGGACGCGCTTGACGCCGCCCCGGGTGGCGACGGCGACCTCGCCGGCGGTGACGTGGCCGGCGTGCTCCAGATAGCGGGCGAAGACCCGGACGCCGTTGCCGCACATCTCGGCGACCGTGCCGTCCGCGTTGCGGTAGTCCATGAACCACTCGGCCTCGTCGGCCAGGGCGCGGGCCTCGGGGTGGGCGGCGCTGCGGACGACGTGCAGCACGCCGTCGCCGCCGAGTCCGGCGCGGCGGTCGCAGAGCCGGGCGACGAGCGCGGGGGGCAGGTCGATCTCGTTCTCCGCGTCGGGGACGATCACGAAGTCGTTCTCGGTGCCGTGGCCCTTGAGGTAACGGAGCGGGGTGGTCTGCGTGCTGGTCACGGGATCAACTGTACGGTGCCGCCCGGACGCCCGTTCCGGTTGTCCACAGGGCGGCATGATCCGGAAGACACGGCCTAGCGCAGGCGGGCGACGCGCCAGACGGCGAGGGCGACGAGGGCCGCGATGGTCGTCACGTACAGGGCGAGGACCCGCCAGTCCGGTCGCTCGCCGGAGCCGCGCTGCGGCAGCCCCGGCCAGGTGTAGCCGACCCGGCGGGCGGCCATGACGCCCCAGCCGGCCGCGCAGAAGCTGATGAGCAGTCCCAGCATGGCGACGACCGCGCCGGCGTCACCGGAGCCGAAGGCGAGCGGGAAGGCGAACATCAGCGAGCCGACGGCGGCGAGCCCGACGATCGGGGCGAGCTGCCAGAACCTCAGCAGCCGCCGCGGCCGCAGCTCGACCTCGACCTCGTCGGCGATCTCGACCGCGGAGCCCTCGGCGTCGTCGGGTCCGTCGGGGGTCAGCCCCGGGGCACCCCCGGGGACCGACTCGTGCTGTTCTCTGTCGCGAGGGCCGGCCTCCATCGCCACGCGCCCTCCCCACTCGGACTCCACCTTGGTCGATCGATGCTCGATGATGGCACGCTCTCGACCGCGGAAATGACGGGCAGTGCGTCCCGATGCCATCACGTGATCAGGCTGTAACCGCTCGTTCGACCAACGAGAGCGCCTCTCGCGGGAGTTCCCCGCGGTGATCGGCGGCCCCGCTGAGCCAGTGGACGCGCGGGTCGCGGCGGAACCACGAGTCCTGCCGGCGGGCGAAGCGCTTGGTGGCGCGCACGGTCTCGGCGCGCGCCTCCTCCTCGGTGCACTCCCCCGCGAGCGCCGCGAGCACCTGCTGGTAGCCGAGCGCGCGGGAGGCCGTGCGCCCCTCGCGCAGGCCGAGCGACTCCAGGGCGCGGACCTCGTCGACGAGCCCGGCCTCCCACATGCGGTCCACCCGGGTGGCGATCCGCTCGTCGAGTTCGGGGCGGGCCACGTCGACGCCGATCTGGACGGTGTCGTAGACGGACTCGTGGCCGGGGAGATTGGCCGTGAAGGGCTTGCCGGTGATCTCGATGACCTCCAGGGCGCGGACGATCCGGCGGCCGTTGCCGGGCAGGATCGCCCGGGCCGCCTCGGGGTCGGCGGCGGTCAGGCGGGCGTGCAGGACGCCGGAGCCGCGCTCCTCCAGCTCCGCCTCCAGGCGGGCCCGGATCGCGGGGTCGGTGCCGGGGAACTCCAGGGCGTCCACGGCGCCGCGTACGTACAGGCCCGAGCCGCCGACGAGCACGGGGGTGCGGCCCTCGGCGAGCAGCCGGTCGATCTCGGCGCGGGCGAGGCGCTGGTACTCGGCGACGCTGGCGGCCTCGGTGACGTCCCAGATGTCGAGGAGGTGGTGCGGGACGCCGCCGCGCTCCTCCGTCGTCAGTTTGGCGGTGCCGATGTCCATCCCTCGGTAGAGCTGCATCGAGTCGGCGTTGACGACCTCGCCGCCGAGCTGCTGGGCCAGGAACACACCCAGATCGGACTTTCCGGCTGCCGTGGGGCCGACGACGGCGATGACCCGCGGTGCGGGAGCTGCGCTTCTCACCGCCCCAGTCTCGCAAACCTCCGGGAGCGTCCCCGAACGAGCGACGTGACACGGGGGTGGGGGCTTCGTTGCCCGTGCGTGGTTCCGGCCGTGGTTCCGGCCGTGTTCTCGGCCGTTTCCGGCCGTGGTTCCCGCGCGCGGTACCCCCGACGAGTAGGCTGAGGAGTGGATATGGGCGTTTTCTCAAGGTTTCGCCGGAAGAAGCAGTCGATGGAGGAACCGGGTGAGCCGGCCTCGGCGGAGCTCACCGCATCCGCATCCGGATCCGGAACCTCTGGATCTGGATCCGAGTCCGAGGCGGGTGGGACGGTGACGCGGGTGGCCGTCCCGGGAGTGACCGCACCGGAGGAGTCCCCCGAGGAGTCCTCCGGTGCGGCTTCCGCTGAGGCCTCCGATGAGGACTCCGAGGCGACGGAGGCCGCCGCGGAGGTCGTGGAGATCCCCCGGCAGCAGTCGGCCGACACCGCCGCGGACGCCGGTACGGACGCCGTTTCGGACGCCGTTTCGGACGCCGTTTCGGACGCGGACAGCGAGACCGGGGAAGCCGCCCGCACATAGGCACGACACGGACACGGAGAGGTGCCCCATGGGCTTCCTGGATTCACTGAAGGCCAAGCTGGGCCCGGCCAAGGACAAGGTCTCGGACCTCGCCCAGCAGCACGGGGACAAGATCGACCAGGGCCTGGACAAGGCGGCCAAGATGGTCGACGAGAAGACCAAGGGCAAGTACAGCGACAAGATCCAGTCCGGCACCGGCAAGGCCAAGGGCGCCATCGACCGGATCGGGCACAAGGACGACGGCAAGCCCGGCACGGATGGCACGCCCGGCACTCCCGGCACGCCCGGCACGCCCGGCACGCCCGGCACCGACGGCACGCCCCCGCCGCCGGCCGTCTAGGCACCCGACCGTACGACGGACGCGGCCCGCGGAGCAGCAGTACGCGCTCCGCGGGCCGCGTCCGTCGTGGGTGGCGGACCGGCGCCCAGGACCGGACGGCGCTCAGGACCAGACGGCGACGAGGTACTCGACGCCGTACGGCGCGTCCTCGTGCAGCAGGCGGCCGGCCAGGCCCGCGCCCTCGGCGGCGCCCGCGAGGACCTGCCAGGGGGCGCGCCCGGCGGCCTTCAGCTCCCGGGCGAGACCGGCGTCGAGCGCGAGGACCCCGGGCACGTCGGCGGAGCCCAGGACACGGGCGGCCTCGGCGTCGAAACCGGCGGCGCGCTCGTCGAAGTAACCGGGGGCCTTCACGGTGCGGCAGGCGCTGCCGTCGCCGAGGACGAGCAGGGCGACCCGCTCGGCCGAGGCGGCGAGCCGCCGTCCGGTCTCCGCGCACTCCTCCGCGGTGGCCCGCTCGTCGACCCCGAGCCCCTCCACGGCCGCGCCGGACGCACCGGCACGGGAGAGCAGCCAGGCGCCCACCGCGAGCGGGGCCGGCAGCGGGCGGTCGCCCCCGGGGCCCTCGCCGAGGCGCACGGCGAGGTCGACGCCGAATCCGGCGAAGGAGCCGGCGGAACCGGCCGGGAAGGCGCCCAGGGCGTCCCCGGGCGCCGCACCGACGACGTACAGCCGGTCGGGGCGGGCGGCGGCGAGCACCCCGAGGGCGTCCGCGCAGTGGGCCCGCGCGGCGTCCAGCTCGGGGGCGGCGCCGCTCGCGACCTCGGGCACGAGCAGCGGCGGGCAGGGGCACACGGCGGCGGCGACAAGCATGATCCGCAGCCTACTGCCCCGCCCTCGCCCCCCGCGGTGTCAGTGGCCGACGCCGCAGGCCGGGGCGTCGGCCTGCGGGAGCGGGTCCGGGACGCCGATCTTCGGGAGGCCGAGCAGCACGCCGGCCGGCTTGGCGGCGGCCGCGGCGGTGCGCTTCTCCCAGGCGTCGCCCGCGCGGGTGCGGCGGACGGCGGTGGTGGGGCCCTCGGCGAGGAGGTGGTGCGGGGCGGCGTAGGTGATCTCGACGGTCACGACGTCGCCGGGGCGGACGTCCTCGTCGGGCTTGGTGAAGTGGACCAGACGGTTGTCGGGGGCGCGGCCGGAGAGGCGGTGGGTGGTGCCGTCCTTGCGGCCCTCGCCCTCGGCGACCATGACCTCGAGGGTGCGGCCGACCTGCTTCTTGTTCTCGTCCCAGGAGATCTCCTCCTGGAGGGCGACCAGGCGCTCGTAGCGGGCCTGCACGACCTGCTTGGGGATCTGCCCCTCCATCTCGGCGGCCGGGGTCCCGGGGCGCTTGGAGTACTGGAAGGTGAAGGCGTTGGCGAAGCGGGCCTCGCGGACCACGTGCATGGTCTGCTCGAAGTCCTCCTCGGTCTCGCCGGGGAAGCCGACGATGATGTCCGTGGAGATGGCGGCGTGCGGGATCGCGGCGCGGACCTTCTCGATGATGCCGAGGAAGCGCTCCTGGCGGTACGAGCGGCGCATGGCCTTGAGGACGGTGTCCGAGCCGGACTGGAGCGGCATGTGCAGCTGCGGCATCACGTTGGGCGTCTCGGCCATGGCGGCGATGACGTCGTCGGTGAAGTCGCGCGGGTGCGGGGAGGTGAAGCGGACCCGCTCCAGGCCCTCGACGGCACCGCAGGCGCGCAGCAGCTTGCTGAAGGCCTCGCGGTCGCCGAGGTCGGAGCCGTACGCGTTCACGTTCTGGCCGAGCAGGGTGATCTCGGAGACCCCCTCGGCGACGAGCGCCTCGATCTCGGCGAGGATGTCGCCGGGGCGGCGGTCCTCCTCCTTGCCGCGCAGGGCGGGGACGATGCAGAAGGTGCAGGTGTTGTTGCAGCCGACCGAGATCGAGACCCAGGCCGCGTACGCCGACTCGCGGCGGGTCGGCAGGGTGGAGGGGAAGGCCTCCAGGGACTCGGCGATCTCGACCTGGGCCTCCTGCTGCACGCGGGCGCGCTCCAGGAGGACCGGCAGCTTGCCGATGTTGTGGGTGCCGAAGACCACGTCGACCCACGGGGCCCGCTTCACGATGGTGTCGCGGTCCTTCTGCGCCAGGCAGCCGCCGACGGCGATCTGCATGCCGGGGCGCGCGGTCTTCATGGGGGCCAGGTGGCCGAGGTTGCCGTACAGCTTGTTGTCGGCGTTCTCGCGGACCGCGCAGGTGTTGAAGACGACGACGTCGGCGCCGTCGGCTTCCTTGGGGGCGCGGACGTAGCCCGCCTCCTCCAGCAGACCGGAGAGCCGTTCGGAGTCGTGGACGTTCATCTGACACCCGTAGGTGCGAATGTCGTAGGTCTTCGGTCCTTCGATGCCCACTGTGAGACTCCGGTCGCTGCTGCTGGTCATGTTTTCAAGGGTATGGAGTCTTCAAGAGTAGGCGGTCCGCCGCGGGGTCCGGGCCGGACTCCGGAGCCCGGGCCGGTGTCCGGATGTGACAGGGAATCGTCATTGCCGTCATGGCCCGGGGCGGGCGAAGGTGGGGTCATGTCCGAGACCACCTCCGCCACGGCCCCCGGGACGGCCGGCGCCACGGCCCCCGCGGCGCATCCCGCGCACCGGGTCGTCGTCGCGGTCTTCCCCGACGTGGACCTCCTCGACGTCACCGGGCCCGCCGAGGTCTTCGCGCTGGCCAACCGGGAGTCGGGCGGCGAGCGCTACCGGGTGCGGCTGGCCGCGCCGGGCGGTGCCGGGGAGGTGCGGACCTCGGCGGGGGTCCGGCTGCTCGCGGACCTCGGCTTCGACGAGGTCGGCGCGGACGTCGACACCCTGCTCGTGCCGGGGGCGGTGGACCCGGGCGAGAACGGCGGGGTCGTCGCCCGGCTGGACCCGGAGGTCGTGCGCTGGGTGCGGGAGACCGCGCCGCACGCCCGGCGGGTGGCCTCGGTCTGCGTCGGCGCGCACGTGCTCGCCGCGGCCGGCCTGCTCGACGGGAAGCCCGCGACGACCCACTGGTCGACGGCGGCGCAGCTGGCCGCCGACCACCCGGAGGTCACCGTCGACCCCGATCCGATCTTCGTACGGACGGACCGGGGGCGGCTGTGGACCGGGGCCGGGATCAGCGCCTGCCTCGACCTGTCCCTCGCCCTGGTGGCGGAGGACCTGGGCGAGGAGACCGCGCTCGCGGTGGCCCGGCAGCTCGTCATGTACCTGAAGCGGCAGGGCGGCCAGAGCCAGTTCTCGGTGCCGCTGAGCCGGCCGGCGGCCGGCCGGCGGGACATCGACGAGCTGCGGCTCTGGATCGCGGACCACCTCGACGAGGACCTGTCCGCGGAGCGGCTCGCCGGCCGGATGTGCCTGAGCGAGCGGCACTTCGCCCGGGTCTTCGCGCAGGAGACGGGGTCGAGCCCCGCCGCCTACGTGGAGGCGGCCCGGATCGAGGTGGCCCGGCGCCACCTGGAGACCTCGGACGCGCCGCTCGCCGAGGTGGCGGCGCGGGCGGGGCTCGGTTCGGTGGAGACCCTGCACCGGGCCTTCCGCCGGCAGCTCGCGACCACGCCGGCGGCGTACCGGAGGCGGTTCCGCACGGGGGCCGGCTGACGGCCTCCGCCGTCCCCGTCCCTTCCTTCCCCGTCCCTTCCTTCCCCGTCCACCGTGGGTCGCTTCACCACGCCCCCATCTCAACGATTTATTCCGTATTTCCAGAAAGGTCCGTTCAATGAGCAGCACTCCGTCCACTCCCCTCCGTTCCCTCTCCGGTCTGAGCGACGAGCCGGCCCGGCTCTCCGAGGCGGCGCTCGTCCTCATCGACGTCCAGAACACCTACCGCTCCGGCGTCATGGCCCTCGAAGGCGCCGAGGAGGCGGTCGCCGAAGCGGCGCGGCTCCTGGCCCGGGCCCGGGCGGCCGGCACCCCGGTCGTCCACATCCAGCACGACAGCGGCGAGGGGTCCCCGTACGACCTCACGGCGCCGGTCGGCGCGATCTGCGACGAGGTGGCCCCGGTCGAGGGCGAGCCGGTCGTGGTGAAGAACTTCCCGAACGCCTTCCACGCCACCGACCTGGAGAAGGTCCTGACGGACCTCGGCTTCGCGGCGGGCGACGGGAAGGAGCTGGTGCTCGCCGGCTTCATGACGCACATGTGTGTCAACTACACCGCCCAGGCCGCCTTCAACCTCGGCTACCGGCCGACCGTCGTCGCCGAGGCGACCGCCACCCGCGCCCTCGCCGCCCCGGACGGGACGGTCGTGCCCGCGGCCGAGCTGAAGCGGGCCGCGCTGACCGGGCTGACGGACGTCTTCGCGGTCGTGGTGCCGACGGCGGCGGACCTGCGGGCCTGAGCCGGCCGCCCTGCGGTCCTGCGCCGGACGCCCCTGCGGTCCTGCGCCGGACGCCCCTGCGGTTTTCCGCAGGGGCGCTGGGCGGGAACGCGCATACCGGCTCCGAGCTGGGCTTTCTAGCGTGGGAAGGGCCCCCGGCGGATCGGCCGGGGGCCCGTCCGGGGACTCCTCCCCGGGGGACCCGCGGGGAGGATTCCCCCAGGCTATGGAGGGCTCATGACACCGCTCATGGCACCGCTCACGACCGTTCTCGCCCAGGAGCCCGCCGGCGGCCCGGCCGACGGCATCGCCGGCTGGGCCGCCGGTCTCGTCGAGACCCTCGGCGGGCCGGGCGCCGGATTCGCCATCGCGCTGGAGAACCTCTTCCCGCCGCTGCCGAGCGAGGTGATCCTCCCGCTGACGGGCTTCGCCGCCGGGCAGGGCGTGCTGAGCCTCGCCTCCGCGCTGTTCTGGACGACGCTGGGCTCGGTGGCGGGCGCGCTCGCCCTCTACGGGATCGGCGCGATGTTCGGCCGGGAGCGGATGCACGCGCTGTGGGCGCGGCTGCCGCTGGTGAAGGTCTCGGACCTGGAGCGGACCGAGGCGTGGTTCCGGCGGCACGGCACGAAGGCCGTCCTCCTCGGCCGGATGGTGCCGATCTTCCGCAGCCTGATCTCGGTGCCGGCCGGGGTGGAGCGGATGCCGGTCCCCCTCTTCCTCCTCCTGACCACCGTCGGCAGCCTCGCCTGGAACAGCGTCCTGGTCCTCGCCGGGTACACCCTCGGCGACCGCTGGGAGCTGGTCGAGGCGTACGTGGGCGTGGCCTCCAAGGCCGTCCTCGTCCTGGTCCTCGCCGCCGCCGCGACCTGGCTCGTCGTCAGGGTCCGGGGACGGGGCGCGGAGCCCCGGCACCGCCGCGCCTAGGCTGGGCGCGTGGCGGCGGAGGCGGAGGCGGAACGGGACGGTGGCGGGCGGCGGTTCGGGGCGCGGCGGGCCGTGGGGGTGGTGGCCGGGTGTCTGACGGCGCCGCTCGGGCTGCTGTACTTCCTGGTCGGCGGGGTCGTGCTCGGCCCCCTCCTGTCGTGGCCGCGGACGCGGGCGTACGCCCTGGGGGTGCTCGGTTCCGGGGCCGGGAGGCTCGTGGGACTGGAGCGGAGGCGGCGGGAGCGCTTCTTCGGCGACCGCTTCCCGGAGGCGTACGAGGGTGAGGGCGGCGCCCTGCGGTACCTGGCCGTCCGGTCCGCGACGGGGCTCGTGTGCGCGGTGGTGCTCGCGCTGCTCGGGTTCGGCGTGGTGCTCGCGGTCCTGCTGGTCGGTGGTGTGGCGCGCGGGACGATCGGGGCGGCGGAGCTGCTGACGCAGCTGGTCCTCGGGGGCGTCCTGCTGTTCCTGGGCCTCCAGGGGCTGTTCGCGCTGAACGCGCTCGACGCCCGGCTGGCCCGGGAGTGCTTCGGGCCCTCGGAACGCGAACTGCTGCGCCGCCGGATCGAGGAGCTGTCACTGAGCCGGGCCGCCGTCGTGGGGGCCGTGGACGCGGAGCGGCGGCGGATCGAGCGGGACCTCCACGACGGGGTCCAGCAACGCCTCGTGGCGCTCGCCATGCTGATCGGGCGGGCCCGCAGGAGCGGCGAGCGGGACCCGGAGCAGGCGGCCGGGCTGCTCGGCCAGGCGCACCGGGAGGCCCAGGAGGTGCTGGCCGAACTCCGCGAGGTGGCCTGGCGGGTGTACCCGTCGGCACTGGACAGCCTCGGCCTGGAGGAGGCACTCGGCGGCGTCGCGCAGCGGTGCGCGCTGCCGCTGCGGATCGCGTACGAGGTGGCGGGCCCGCTCCCCCGCCCGGTGGAGACGGCGGCGTACTTCGTCGTCTCCGAAGCCGTCACCAACGCGGCCAAGCACTCCGCCGCCTCGGCCGTCTCGGTGCGGGTCGCGGGGGTGCCCGGCGGTCCGCTGACCGTGCGGGTCGAGGACGACGGCCGGGGCGGCGCGGATCCGGCGGGCGGCGGCCTGACCGGGCTGCGCGGGCGGGTCGCCGCGCTCGACGGCGTCCTGCGGATCGACAGCCCCCTCGGGGGACCCACCACCATCGTCGCGGAGCTGCCGTGCGTGTGATCCTGGCCGAGGACTCGACCCTGCTGCGGGAGGGCCTCGCCCGCCTGCTCGCGGAGGAGGGGCACGAGGTCGTCGGGGCGTTCGGCGACGCGGTGACGCTGGTCGCCGAGACGGAGGCGCTCCGGCCCGACGTCGTCGTCGTCGACATCCGGATGCCCCCGACCCACACCGACGAGGGGCTGCGGGCGGCCGTCGCGATCCGCGAGCGGCTGCCGGGGACGGGCGTCCTGGTCCTCTCCCAGCACGTCGAGCGCAGCTACGCGGCCCGGCTGCTCGCCGCCGGCGCGGAGCGGGTCGGCTATCTGCTGAAGGACCGGGTGGCGCAGGTCGAGGAGTTCCTCGACGCGCTGGAGCGGGTCCACGCGGGCGGGGCGGCGATCGACCCGGAGGTCGTACGGCAGCTGGTGGTGCGCAGCGCGCACGCCGATCCGCTGGCCCGGCTCACCCCGCGCGAGCGCGAGGTGCTCCAGGTGCTCGCGGAGGGGTACACGAACACGGCCATCGCCCGCCGGCTCCACCTGTCGCTGAGCGCGGTGGAAAAACACCTCAACGCGGTCTTCGACAAGCTGGAACTGCGCGGGACGGAGGGGCACAGCCCCCGGATCCTGGCGGTCCTGCGCTATCTGGAGGCGTGAGGGGCCGGGGGGTGGCCGGGCGGGGGCCGGTCTGGAGGGGGCTGGTCGGGCGGGGCTGGTCGGGCGGGGCTGGTCGGGCCGGGGGGCTAGTCAGGCCGGGAGCTGGTCAGGCCGGGGGCTGGTCAGGCCGGGCTCGCCGGCCAAGCCGGGCCGCTGGCCAAGCCGGGCTCGCGTTCAAGCCCGGGGCGCGTTCAAGCCGGACCGCCAGGCCGGGCCGCCGGCCGGACCGCCGGCCAGGAAGGGCTCGCGGTCAGGCGAGGCCCCCAGCGGCCGCGCCGCCGTCGGCCGGGTTCCCGGTCAGCAGGGTGTGAAGGCGCAGCAGGGTCCGCTCGTCGCCGAAGCCGCCCGCCTTGATGACGACGGGGACGCGGGGCACGCCGGCCGGCCCGGCCAGGGTGCCGCGGGCGATGCCGGGCTCGGGTTCGTCGTGGAGGTCGATGCCGTGGGCGCCGAGCGCGCGCAGCACCGCCTCGGCGGTCTCCCCGCCGGTGAGCACGAGCCCGTCGAAGGGCGCGCGGGCGGCGAGCGCCGCCACGGACGCGGCGAGCTCCCGGGTCAACTCCGCAGGATCCTCCCTCCGTTCGTGCGGCGTGTGGATGATCCGCACGAGCGCACCGGTGGCGGTCCGCAGCGGCTCGGCGGCGACGGCCGCCACCGCGCCGGGCTCGCCGGCCAGCAGCGCGAGCTGCCTGCGGGTGGCGGGGTTGGCGCTGCCGACGGCGACCAAGGGGCTTACCGCGTAAGGGAGTTCCGCCGCGTCCGCGCCGTCGCCGGGCAGCGCGTGGTGACGGGCGAGGGCGGCGGCGAGCCCCGGGGAGCCGACCCACAGCACGGACCGGTGGTCGGGGACGGCGGCGACGATCCGGTCGAGGTCGGCGTCGGTCGCGGCGGAGCAGACGAACAGCCCCCCGTAGGCGACCAGTTCGGCGAGGAGCTCCGGCCGGGCGGCGTCGACCTGGACCGCGTCCGGGAGGAGGCGGGCGAGGTCGGCCGTACGGACGGGGTGGGCGGGATCGCGGGCGAACTCGCTCTCGTCCACCCGGACGTCGCGGACGTACTGGACGCCGTCACGGGTGGTCCGCCCCTCGGCGGGGAACGCCGGCGCCACGACGACGGCGCGCCGCCCCGAACCCTCCCGCGCGGCGCGGATCTCGGCGGCCACATGGCCCCGGAGGGTCGAGTCCACGGTCTTGAGCAGCAGCCCCGCCCCGGACAGGGCGCGGGCCGCCGCGCGGGTGCGTGCCTCGGCCCCCGCCTCGTCGAGGAGCCGGCTGCCGAGGTCGACGGCGACCACCCCGTCCTCCTGCCCGTGCCCGGCGAGCGGGCTGCCGGAGAGGAGGACCCGGGCGGGGTGGCCGCCCCGGCGGAACGGCGCCGCCCCGTCCCCCGCGCTGGTCAGGTCGTCGGCGAGGACGGCGACGCGGGGCGGGGTGACGGGCGGGGCGGAGTGCATCGACGGCTCCCTCGGGTCGTACGGGCTCGGGCGGGGTGCGCACCTCCGGGGTTCCCCGGGGACGCGCACCGCCCCACCCTCGCCCGCGCGCCCCGCTCAGTCCAGCGGCAACCGGACGACGACGGGACGGACGAGAACGGACACCGGGATCACGAGCATGCGAAAACCCCCTCGGGACATCGGGACATCGGGACATCGGCACAAGAGCACAGGAGGACAGGGGTGAGCCGAGCGCCCGGCGACGGGGGCCAGGGGCGGGCAGAGGGGACTGCCCTCAAGATCACCGGGCGCCTCCCGACGCTAACCGCACGGACCCCGGCACCACGACAGGACACACGGCGGGAGCGCGCCGCCGGGAACCGCTCACCGCTTCGGCGCAGCGCGTACGACCGGCGCGGCGCGTACGGCCGGCGCAGCGGACATCACAGCCGCTCGCACCCCTTCGCCCTGGCCAGGGGCGTCGGCCACCTGGCAGGATCGATGGCATGCTCGCCTCCCTCACCCGTGCCGCCCGCCGCCGCGTCCTCGCGCTCGCGGCCGCGCTGGCCGTGGTGTGTGGGGTGCTGCTGTGGTGGGTGGCGCCGTTCGGCGCCTCGACGCCCAGCGGTTCGATCACCTTCAGCACCGGAGTCCCCACGGGCGTGTACCAGCGGTACGGCGCACTGCTCAAGCAGGCCATGGCGACGGACCTCCCCGAGGTCTCGGTCACGCTCACGGACAGCGAGGGCTCGCAGCAGAACCTGGCGCGGGTCGCCTCCGGGGAGGCCGACTTCACGGTCGCGACGGCCGACGCCGTGGCGCAGTACATCCGCGACCGCCGGCCCGGCTTCGAGCGGCTGCGCGGCTGCGCCCGGCTCTACGACGACTACGTACAGCTCGTGGTGCGCCAGGGCTCGACCGTCCAGAGCGTCTCCGACCTGCGCGGACTGCGCGTCGGCGTCGGGCAGGACGGCTCCGGTGTGCGGCTGATAGCGGACCGGGTCCTCGCGGCGGCCGGGCTCACCACGTCACGGGACGTGACCGCGGTGCCGGTCGGGATCGACTCGATGCCGGAGATGCTGGAGAAGGGCAGGCTCGACGCCTTCTTCTGGTCCGGCGGGCTGCCGACCCACGCCGTGCAGTCGCTGTCGGAGCGGACCTCGATCCGGCTGATCCCGATGGACGCGCCGCTGGTGGAGGCGCTGCGGGACGTCGGCGATTCGACCCGTCACTACCGCTCGGCGGTCATCCCGGCCGACGCGTACGCGGCCGCGCAGAACGGGCAGCCGGTGGAGACGCTGGCCGTGGCGAACCTGATGGTGACGACGGTGGAGGCCGATCCGGACCTGGTGGAGGGGGTCACCCGGTCGGTGATCGACAGCCGGGACGCCATCGGCAGCCAGGTGCACCCGGCCCAGCTGGTGGACCTGCGGACGGCCGTCTACACCGAGCCCCTCCCCCTCCACGACGGCGCCCGCCGCTACTACCGCTCGGTCAAGCCCTGAGCCGTACGGGCTCCACCCCCGGCCGCCGGCAATCCGACCTCCCCGACCACTCCCCGGCCTCGTCCCGCACCGGCACCGGCACCGGCACCGGCACCGGCACCGAGGCCCCCTGACCGGCCCCGCAGCCCCTGACCCGGCCCCGCGCCCCCTGACCGGTCCCGCAGCCCCTGACCCCGGCCCCCGCAGCCCTCACCGGGCCGGGCCGCGCATCACCGGCGGGCCGCACCTCACCCGGCTTTCGCGCGCCTCACTCGGCTTTCGGGCGCCTCACCGCTCCGTCGGCTCGTGCCGCGGGACCGTGACCGTCACCCTCAGGCCGTGCGGCTCGTTCGGGGCGAAGGCGATGCCGCCGCCGGTGGCGGTCAGCAGGACGCGGGCGATGGACAGGCCGAGGCCCGAGCCCTTGACGTTCTGATGGCGTCCGGAGCGCCAGAAGCGGTCTCCGACGCGGGTCAGCTCCTCCTCGGTGAGGCCCGGTCCCAGGTCGGCGACGACGACCTCCACCGCGTCCTTGCCGGGCAGCACCCGCACCGTGACCCGCTCGCCCTCGGGCGTGAACTTCAGCGCGTTGTCGACGACCGCGTCGAGCGCGCTGGACAGGGCCACAGGGTCCGCCCAGCCGGTCGCCGCCCCGCACTCCCCCACCAGGGCGACGCCCTTGTCGTCGGCGACCGGCCGCCAGGAGGCGATCCGCTCGGCGGTGAGCGCGCCGACGTCGGTGAGCAGCAGATCGGCGGCGGCGTGCTCGGCGAGGGCCAGGTCGAGGAGGTCGTCGAGGACCTGCGCGAGCCGCTTGCCCTCGGTGCGCACGGAGGCGATCTCCTCGTTCCCCTCGGGGAGTTCGAGGGCGAGCAGCTCGATGCGGAGCAGCAGCGCGGCGAGCGGGTTGCGCAGCTGGTGGGAGGCGTCGGCGACGAACGCCCGCTGCTGTTCGAGGGATTCCTCGACGTGGTCGGCCATCTCGTTGAACGAGCGTGCCAGGCGGCGCAGTTCGGGCGGCCCGCCGGCCTCGGCGACCCGGGAGTTCATCCGGCCGGTGGCGATGTCGTGGGTGACGCCGTCCAGGACCCGGACCGGGCGCAGCACCCAGCCGGTGAGGCGTACGGCGGCGCCGACGGCGAGCAGCATCGCGGCGGCCTCGCCGGCGAAGATCACCAGCCAGCCGCGCAGGATGCGGGCGCGGAGCTCGCCGGTGGGCGAGTCGGTGACGACGACGGCGACGACGTCCCCGTCGCGGACGACGGGCGAGGCGATGGTGAGGCGGGCGTGCGGCTGCCAGGGCCAGACCTGCGGCGGGTCGTGGCTGCGGCGGCCGAGGAGGGCCTCGTTGAAGGCGCGGCGGCCCTCGCCCTCGTACGGTACGACCCAGTCCTCGGGGGCGGCGGCCATGGCACGGTTGTCGCGGTAGAAGATGCCGGCCCGGATGCCGTAGACGTCGTGGTAGCTGGCGAGCTCGCCGCTGAGGGTCGTGCGGCGCTCGTCACTGACGGTGCTGGGGTCGCGGACGAACTGCCCGAGGGCGGCGAAGCGGGCGGCGTCGTCGAGGCGGTCGACGACGACCCGCTGCTGCTGGGCGGCGGCGAGGCTGGCGGCGAGCGGGAAGCCGAGGGCGAGCAGGACCCCCGCCATCAGGACGATGAGCAGGGGGAGGAGTCGGGTGCGCACGGGCGGGGCGGCCGGGGGTTACGCGGCCGGGGCGACCAGGCGGTAGCCGACGCCCCGCACGGTCTCGATCAGGGCGGGCATCCGCAGCTTGGAGCGGAGCGAGGCGACGTGCACCTCCAGGGTGCGGCCGGTCCCTTCCCAACTGGTCTGCCAGACCTCGGAGATGATCTGTTCGCGGCGGAAGACGACGCCGGGCCGCTGGGCGAGGAGGGCGAGCAGGTCGAACTCCTTGCGGGTGAGGGCGACGGGCTCGCCGTCGACGCTGACCCGCCGGGTGGGCAGCTCGACGGCGACGGACCCGAGGCGCAGCACGGTCGCCTCGCCGGCGGAGCCCGTACCGCCGGTGTCGTCGGGGGCGCCGGGCCCGGTGGTGCGCCGGGAGACGGCGTGGATGCGGGCGAGCAGTTCGCCGGTGTCGTAGGGCTTGACGACGTAGTCGTCGGCGCCGAGATTGAGGCCGTGGATCCGGGAGCGCACGTCGGCCCGGGCGGTCACCATGATCACCGGGGTGGCGGTGAGCTTCCGGATGCGCGCGCAGACCTGGTAGCCGTCCTGGTCGGGGAGGCCGAGGTCGAGCAGGATCACGCCGTACGAGGGGCGCTCGCCCTGTGCGGTGGGGAGGACGGCCTGGAGGGCCTCCTCGCCGTTGCGGGCATGGGTGACGGCGAAGCCGTGCTTGGCGAGGATCGCGGAGAGGGCCGCGGCGACGTGGTCGTCGTCCTCGACGAGCAGCAGTCGCATGGTCTTCTCCTCTCGTTCGCCGGGGTGTGCCACGTTTCGGGACGTGAACGCCCCATGAACGCCGATCACCGACGTCACAGTCAAGTGTCCCCCGGCGGAGCCCGCGCTTCCGTTATCCACCCGGTACGGCCTCCAGGACCGTCTTCACCCAGAGTGTCCGGCTGTCGCCCTATCGTTATCCTCAATTTCCGCTCAGATGTGATGACGGTCATCCGGACGGGTCTCTAGTGTCCTCCCAACCGAGGAGGACGGAGCAAGAGGCCGATGAGCGGAGTGGCAGTGTCCAAGGACAACGAGGAAGCCCCCGGGGCCCCGGAGGACCTGGTCGTCCTGTCCGGAGTGAACAAGCACTTCGGCGCGCTGCACGTGCTGCAGGACATCGACCTCACGATCGGCCGCGGTGAAGTCGTCGTCGTCATCGGGCCGTCGGGTTCGGGCAAGTCGACGCTGTGCCGGACGATCAACCGCCTGGAGACCATCGACGCGGGCACGATCACGATCGACGGCAAGCCGCTGCCCTCGGAGGGCAGGGAGCTGGCCCGGCTGCGGTCGGACGTCGGCATGGTCTTCCAGTCCTTCAATCTCTTCGCGCACAAGACGGTGCTGGAGAACGTGATGCTGGGCCAGATCAAGGTCCGCGGCACGGCGAAGGCCGAGGCGGAGGCCAAGGCCCGCACCCTGCTGGAGCGGGTGGGAGTGGCCGCGCAGGCCGAGAAGTACCCGGCGCAGCTCTCCGGCGGCCAGCAGCAGCGCGTGGCGATCGCCCGCGCGCTCGCCATGGGGCCGAAGGTGATGCTCTTCGACGAGCCCACCTCGGCCCTGGACCCGGAGATGATCAACGAGGTCCTGGAGGTCATGCAACAGCTGGCCCGGGAGGGCATGACGATGGTGGTCGTGACGCACGAGATGGGCTTCGCCCGCTCCGCGGCCGACCGGGTCGTCTTCATGGCCGACGGCAGGATCGTCGAACAGGCCACCCCTGAGGAGTTCTTCAGCAACCCGCGCAGCGACCGGGCGAAGGACTTCCTCTCCAAAATCCTGCACCACTGAGCGAGTCGACGACCTAGTCTTCGCAACTCACCGCTACCCAAGGGACGTTCACCCATGAAGCTTCGCACCGCCTCCGCGTCCGCCGCGGCCGCCGTCGTCCTCGCCCTGACCGCCACCGCCTGCGGCACCGGCTCGGACTCGGGCAGCAACGGCGACAAGATCACCATCGGCATCAAGTTCGACCAGCCGGGTCTCGGCCTGAAGACCCCGGACGGCTCGTACGCCGGCTTCGACGTCGACGTCGCCCGCTACGTCGCCAAGGAGCTGGGCTACGACGAGGGCAAGATCACCTGGAAGCAGGCGCCCTCCGCCGAGCGCGAGAACCTCATCAAGAACGGCGACGTGAAGTTCGTCGTCGCGAGCTACTCGATCAACGAGAAGCGCCTGAAGGAGGTCGACTTCGCCGGTCCGTACTTCCTGACCCACCAGGACCTGCTGGTCCGCGCCGACGACTCCTCGATCACCAAGGTCGAGGACCTCAACTCCAAGAAGCTCTGCTCGGTCACCGGCTCGACCTCCGCGCAGAACGTCAAGGAGAAGCTGGCCCCGCAGGCCGACCTCCGCCAGCTCGGGGGCTACTCCGAGTGCCTTACGGGCCTCGAGAACAAGCGTGTCGACGCTCTGACCACGGACGCCTCTATTCTCGCCGGCTACGCGGCCCAGAAGGAACACCAGGGCAAGTTCAAGCTCGCAGGCCTGTCGATGAGCGACGAGAGCTACGGCATTGGCCTCAAGAAGGGCGACTCCGAACTCAAGGGCAAGATCAACAAGGCCCTGGAGAAGATGGTTTCGGACGGCACCTGGGACAAGCTCGTGAAGGCGCACTTCGGCCCGTCCGGCTACAAGAGCGAGCCTGCGCCGAAGATCCAGAACTGATGCATCCCGCGCGCGAGCAGCCGGTGGAACCCCAACCCACCCGCTCGTGACCGGGCAATGACGGCCGCCTCCGTACGGTGGCGGCCGTCCGCCCGCTGGCCACCGTCCGCACGGCGGCCAGCCGTCCGACCAACCGACCGCCAGGGAGAGCGCGGGGCATCGTGTTCGACTTTCTTGATTCTGGGCAGTACGACCTGCTCGGCGCCTTCTGGGTGACGGCGCAACTCACCTTCTTCTCAGCAATCGGATCGCTCGTCTGGGGCACAGCGCTGGTCGCCATGCGTGTCAGTCCGGTCTCGCTCATGCGGAGCTTCGGCACCGCATATGTCAACCTCGTGCGGAACACGCCGCTGACCGTCGTGATCGTCGCGTGCTCCCTGGCTCTCGACCAGACTCTGGGCATCACGCTCGGGGCAGAGGCATCGGAATCCATCGGGTTCCGCTTGGCCATTCTCGGCCTGGTCGCGTACACGGGCACGTTCGTCTGCGAAGCACTACGTTCGGGCATCAACACGGTCCCGCCAGGACAGGCCGAAGCGGCGCGCGCGCTCGGCATGAGCTTCACGCAGGTGTTGACGGTGGTCGTCTTGCCACAGGCCTTCCGCGCTGCGATCACCCCGCTCGCCAATGTCCTCATCGCCCTCACCAAGAACACCACTGTTGCATCGGCAATCAGCGCCGCTGAGGCAGCGTTTCTCATGAAGGCGATGATCGAGAACGAAGCGGACGCACTCTTCGCTGTTTTCACGGTCTTCGCGTTCGGCTTCATCGTCCTGACCCTCCCCACCGGCCTGGTCCTCGGCTGGGCGGCCAAGCGACTGGCGGTGAAGCGATGAACTCCGTCCTCTACGACGTCCCCGGCCCCCGGGCCAAGCGGCGCAACGTCGTCTACACGATCGGCTTCCTCGCCGTCCTGGGCCTGGTGGCCTACTGGGTGCTCTCCGCCATGGCGGACAAGAACCAGCTGACGGCCGAGAAGTGGAGCCCGTTCGTCACCGACTCCCAGGTGTGGACGACGTACCTGATCCCCGGCCTGATCGAGACGCTGAAGGCCGCCGCGCTCTCCATCCTGATCGCGCTGCCCCTCGGCGCGGTCCTGGGCATCGGCCGGCTCTCCGACCACCGCTGGGTACGCGTCCCGGTCGGCGCGGTCGTGGAGTTCTTCCGCGCCATCCCGGTGCTGCTGCTGATGATGTTCGCCAGCGCCGTCTACGCCGCCTACACGCCCATCAGCTCCGACTTCCGCCCCCTGTACGCGGTCGTCACCGGCCTGGTGCTCTACAACGCCTCCGTCATCGCCGAGGTCGTCCGCGCCGGTGTCCTCTCGCTCCCGCGGGGCCAGGGCGACGCGGCCGTGGCGCTCGGCATGCGCAAGGGCCAGACCATGCTGTACGTGCTGCTGCCCCAGGCCGTGACCGTCATGCTCCCCGCCCTGGTGAGCCAGCTCGTCGTCATCGTGAAGGACACCGCGCTCGGCGGCGCGATGCTCGGCTTCGGCGAACTGCTCAGCCAGAACCGGCAGATCACCGCCAACTACGGCGCCAACACGATCGCCGCCTTCACCGTCATCGCGCTGATCTACATCGCGCTCAACGCCCTCCTCACCTCCCTCGCCGCCCGCCTGGAGAAGCGTCTCCGCCAGGGCCGCAAGGCGGCGGCGGTGAAGGACGTGGCCCCGCTCGTGAACGTCGAGATGGGCGGGGCGGGCACCGGCGGCGCCTGACCCCGTCGACGATCCGTACGACCACCACCCCGACCGGCCCGGTATCCCCCCAATCCCGCGCCCGTCCGCTTCCGGCCCCGTCCGGCTCCCCCGGAGCATCCGCTTCCGGTGGAACCGGCGGGGCCGGAGGTTCTGGTGGGACCGGAAGCGGTACGAGGGGCGCCCCCGGCCGCCGGAATCGGCCCCGACCTGACAACAGCCGCACCACGCCCACCGCGTCACTTGACGCAAAACACCCTGACTGGGTTGCATACGGTCTGTGATCAAGCACCGGGCTCGTGCCACACTCTGCTGTGCTGCCCCCATGACTTTCCGGCCTTTTGGAGCCGCGCCGTGGACCCGGTGATCATCGTGGGCGCGGGGCCGGTCGGCCTCGCGCTCTCCCTCGCGCTCGCCGCGCAGGGCGTGCCCAGCGTCGTCCTCGACGAGACCTCCGGCAAGGAGGAACCGCGCCCGGCGCGGACCGTCGTGCTGCGCGCCGACATGGCCGCGCTGGTCGAACGGCTGGGCTGCGCCACCGTCCGCGACGAGGGGCTGCGCTGGGTCGGCTGGCGCGGGATGCAGCGCCGCCGGCCGACCCGTGAGGTCGCCTTCGACCTGGGACTCGGCGGCACCGAGGAGTGGTCCGAGGACCCCGACTCCCCCGCCGCGCCCGCCGCCCCCCTGCACATCCCGCAGTACGCGCTCGCCCGCGGGCTGCGCGAGGCCATCGCCCGCGAACCGCTCGTCCGGCTCGTCACCGACGCCCGTCTGGACACCATCGAGCAGGACCGCACCGGGGTCACCGCCCACACCCGCGGTCCGGACGGCACCTGGTGGCGCGGCAGCCACCTCGTCGGCTGCGACGGCGCCCGCTCCACGGTCCGCAAGCTGCTCGGCGTCCGCTTCCCCGGCCGCACCGCGGTCGAGCGGCACGCGGTCGCCGCGCTGCGCACCGAACTCCCCTGGCCCGGCGAGTCCCTGCTGCACCGTCAGCCCCCGTGGCGCGGGTCCGGCGAGGAGATCACCGCCCGCCCGCTGCCCGACGGGGTGTGGCGGATCGACTGGCTGCTGCCGCCGCGCGGCGAACTCGTCACCCCGGACGCCCTGGTGGCCCGGATCCGCGAGACCCTCGCCGGCTGGTGCGAGGGCAGCACTCCCCCGTACGAGCTCCTCGACACCGGCGTCCACACCCTGCACCACCGGCTGGCCCGCCGCTGGCGCGTCGACCGGGTGCTGCTCGCCGGGGACGCTGCCCATCTGCTGGGCGCGATCGGCACCCAGAGCCTCGACGAGGGCCTCCGGGACGTCGACAACCTCGCCTGGAAACTCGCCCTCACCTGGCACCGGACGGCCCCCGACGCCCTGCTCGACAGCTACCAGAGCGAGCGCCGCGCGGCGATCGCGGCCCGGCTGCGCGCCGCCGACCAGGCCCTGCCGGCGCTGCGCGGCGGCGGTGGGCTGCGCAGCTACCTGCCGGGCGCGATGCGGGGCCACGAGGCCCTGCTGACCGACGGGCACCTGGGCCGGGGCCCGCTGGGCGCCTCCCCCGCCTATCCGCACTCGCCGCTCGCCGCGCCCTTCAGCGAGGGCATGGTCCCGGTGGGCACCCCGCTCGGCGCGCCCGTCGAGGACGTCCGGGTGACCGCCCCCGACGACACGACCGTACGGCTCCGTGACCGGCTGGGGCAGGCCCGCTTCCTGGTCCTGCTCGTCGCCCCCGGCTCCGGCGTGTGGGAGCGCCGGCACTGGCGGACGGCCGGCCTGATGCCCCGCCTGGAGGAGGCCGCCGAGGCCCTCCCGGTGGCGGCGGAGGTCCTGGTGACCGACGCCTACCCGGGCGCGCCCGCCCACGCCGTCCTGCTCGTCCGCCCCGACGGGCATCTGGTCGCCGCCTTCGCGGGCGTGCACCCCGAGGAGCTCCACGCGGCGGCCGAGGCCGCCCGAGGCAGCGCCCCCGAGGAGCCCGCCGACCCCGTGGAGGAGGAGCCGCCGGCCCTTCCCGCGACGGCCGAGGAGGCGCTCTCCCTCGACGTCCCGGCCCCGGCCGGGACGTCGCCCGCACACGACCGGACGGTGGAAGTCCATTGATTCGCGCGGGCGCTCGTGGTGTACTCCGGAGCGTGACCGACACCGATGTACGCCTGTGGCGGAGGGTCCACATGGACCTGATCCGCTATGCGGGCTGCGTGTGTCGCCCGTCCTTCTGAACTCGCTTCCCTTTCCCCGCGCGTCCGCCCGACCCGCCGCGCCCCGGACCTCCGTCCCCCGGATCTCCGTCCCGCGGGCGTCCTCGGTTCGGCTCCCCCGGCGAACCCGCCGTTCTCCCTGCGTGGCGCGCACCCCAGCGATTCCAGGACGGTCACCCGTGCCCGCGTCTTCTGTCACCCCTTCCCCCTCCCCCGCTCCGACGGCCGCCGATCGCCCGACCGCGGCCGCGCTGCTCGACTTCGTCCTCCGCACCGCCGCCGACCAGGCCCTCGTCGACTCCCTGCCGCTCGATCCGGAAGGCCGCACCTGGGTGCGCCTGGACGGCCCCGGCGGCAGCGAGGCCTGGCTCATCGGCTGGCCGCCCGGCACCGGCACCGGCTGGCACGACCACGCCGAGTCCGTCGGCGCCTTCGCCACCGCCCGTGGCAGCCTGACCGAGCACGCGCTCGCGGTCCGGCTCCCGGCGGGCGGCTGGAAGACCCTGGAGCTGGCCGAGGACCTCGACCGCTCCCGCCGGCTCGACGCCGGCGACGGCCGCGCCTTCGGCCGTGACCACCTGCACGAGGTGCTGAACGCCTCCCCCGACGCCCACGCGATCTCGGTCCACGCCTATTACCCGCCCCTCCCGCTGATCCGGCGCTTCAGCAGGACGGGCCCCGTGCTCCGCCTGGAGCAGGTCGAGCGCCCGGAGGACTGGCAGTGAGCGACGACCGCATCGGCATCGACGAGCTTCTGGAACGCGTCCGGTCCGGTCTCGACCGGGTCGACGCCCGTACCGCGTACGAGGAGTACGCCTCGGGCGCCGCGCTCCTGGTCGACACCCGCTACGCGGCCCTGCGCGATCGGGACGGCCTGGTCCCGGGCGCGCTGATCGTGGAGCGCAACGAGCTGGAGTGGCGGCTCGACCCCCTGGGCAGCCACCGCTCCCCGCTCGCCACCGGTCACGACCTGCGGGTGGTGGTCTTCTGCAACGAGGGCTACGCCTCCTCGCTGGCGGCGGAATCCCTCCGCCGCCTGGGCCTCCACCGGGCGACCGACCTGATCGGCGGCTTCCAGGCCTGGAAGGCGGCCGGCCTCCCGGTCCTCCTCCCGCCGGGCGAGCAGCCCCCTGACGAGGACCCGACGACCACCTCGTAGCCCCCGCCCCTGGGCCCAGGCCCGCGCCCAACGCCCCCCAGCGTCCGGCTCGGCGGCCGGTTCGGCGCCGGGCTCGTCACCTCACCGGGCTCGGCATCGGGTCCGGCGGGCTGGGAGCACCGCACCACGGGCGGCCTGGTCCCCCGGAGGGCTCTAGTAGCCCTCCTCCAGGCCGTCGGTGGACTCGCCCTCCGCCTCCAGGGCCTGGCGGACCACCCGCAGGGCCA
Source organism: Streptomyces sp. NPDC007863 (assembly GCF_040633895.1). Taxonomy (NCBI): domain Bacteria; kingdom Bacillati; phylum Actinomycetota; class Actinomycetes; order Kitasatosporales; family Streptomycetaceae; genus Streptomyces; species Streptomyces sp. NPDC007863. The sequence goes on along the minus strand of NZ_JBEYEI010000017.1, from coordinate 35,411 downwards.
TGCCCTCGGGGTAGCCCTTGCGGGCGAGCATGCCGGCGAGGCGTCTGAGCCGGCGGTCGCGGTCGAGACCGCGGGTGGCACGGAGCTTGCGCGCCACCAGCTCGCGCGCGGTGGCCTCCTCCTGCTCGGAGTCCAGCTGCCCGACGGCCTCCTGCACGAGGCCGGGGTCGATGCCCTTGGTGCGCAGCTCGCGGGCGAGGGCCCTGCGGGCGAGGCCCCGCCCGTGGTGGCGGGACTCCACCCAGGCGTCCGCGAAGGCGGCGTCGTCGATGAGGCCGACGTCCTCGAAGCGGGCGAGGACCTCCTCGGCGATGTCGTCGGGGATCTCCCGCTTGCGCAGGGCATCGGCCAGCTGTCTGCGCGTGCGGGGGGTTCCGGTGAGCAGGCGCAGACAGATCGCCCGCGCCCGCTCAGCCGGATCCTGGGGTGACAGCTCCTTCTCGGCCCTCGACGAGTCGGGGCTGTCACCCGGCCATTCGGTGCGACCGGTCACCGGTTCAGCTCTTGGCCGCGGTGGCCTTGGTCGCCTTGACGGTCTTGGCCGCGGTGGCCGGGGCCGCCTTGGCGTCGTCCGCGGCCGCCGGGTCCGCCGCGTCCGCCGCGTCGGTGGTGGCCGGCTCGGCCTTCGCGGCGTCGGGGCGGACGCCGACGCCCAGCTTCTCCTTGATCTTCCTCTCGATCTCGTTGGCGAGGTCGGGGTTGTCCTTCAGGAAGTTGCGGGCGTTCTCCTTGCCCTGGCCGAGCTGGTCGCCCTCGTACGTGTACCAGGCGCCGGCCTTGCGGACGAAGCCGTGCTCCACGCCCATGTCGATCAGACCGCCCTCGCGGCTGATGCCCTGGCCGTAGAGGATGTCGAACTCGGCCTGCTTGAACGGGGGCGCGACCTTGTTCTTCACGACCTTGCAGCGGGTGCGGTTGCCGACCGCGTCCGTGCCGTCCTTGAGGGTCTCGATGCGGCGGATGTCGATGCGCACCGAGGCGTAGAACTTGAGCGCGCGGCCACCGGTCGTGGTCTCCGGCGAGCCGAACATCACACCGATCTTCTCGCGGAGCTGGTTGATGAAGATCGCGGTGGTCTTGGACTGGTTGAGGGCGCTGGTGATCTTCCGGAGGGCCTGGCTCATCAGTCGGGCCTGGAGACCCACGTGGGAGTCGCCCATCTCGCCCTCGATCTCCGCGCGCGGGACGAGCGCCGCGACGGAGTCGATGACGATGAGGTCGAGGGCACCGGAGCGGACCAGCATGTCGACGATCTCGAGGGCCTGCTCGCCGTTGTCCGGCTGGGACAGGATGAGGTTGTCGATGTCGACGCCCAGCTTGCGGGCGTACTCGGGGTCGAGGGCGTGCTCGGCGTCGACGAAGGCGACCTGTCCGCCGGCCTTCTGCGCGTTGGCCACGGCGTGCAGGGTCAGGGTCGTCTTACCGGAGGACTCCGGGCCGTAGATCTCCACGACACGGCCACGCGGCAGACCACCGACGCCGAGGGCGACGTCGAGGGCGGTCGAACCGGTGGGGATCACCTCGATCGGCTCCTGGGTACGGTCGCCCATGCGCATCACGGCGCCCTTGCCGAATTGGCGTTCAATCTGTGCGAGTGCGGCTTCGAGAGCCTTCTCGCGGTCGGTTCCTGCCATGGGTTCCACCCGGGTTGCTTGAGTCGATCGCTTCATGTGAAAGACGCTAACCCCTGCCACTGACAATGGGCCCTCGCGTCTCTCCGACCTGTGGACAACTCGCCGAGATGTCCGCGATTCCAAGGGCCGGAACCTTCATGAGAATAGATGTTCGATTTTCGTGTCAAGCGCGCCACGCCCGCCCTGTGGACAACGTCCGACCCGTCCGTCGCACGCCCGCTCCGGCGCCTACTCGCCCTCCTCGCCCCACTCCCCGTCGAAGTCCGTCCCCGCCTCGCGGTCGGCGCGGGAGAGGGTCTCGCCGATCATGCGGGTGGCGTAGTCGCGGTCGCCGGCGATCCGGTTGATGTGCTCGGCCAGCAGGAGGGCGGTGGCCTCCAGGGCGGTCATCTCCTCCTTGGTCCACTCCCCGTACTGCCGGCGCCAGAGGCTGGGGCTCAGGCCGGTGCCGGCCGCGATCGCGAGGCCGGCCATGGTGGGGATCGCCTCGGGGCGCACGCTCCGGGGCATCATGCGCAGCGTGGCCACGAGGCTGGGGACCACGTACTCGATGACGTCCCGGTCGTGTTCCTCGTGGACCTGCCGCAGCCACTTCATGAAGATGAAGACGAGCGTGCACGCGCCGTCCAGGAGTTCGTTGACCCCCTCCAGGTCCAGGGACGCCGTGAGCTGGTCGAGCAGCTTCTGCTGCTCGGGGTCGGTCCCGGTCTTGCCGTCGTGGACGGCCTTGAGCCGGGAGTCGATCACCATGAGTGCCCCGTTCACGTCACCGGCGGGGGCGTAGCGGGGGTCGCAGGGCGATGACACAGGCTTCCTCCTCGTAGGACCGCGTCGGCACGGTCAGTCCGTACGGTAGGAGGCTCATCGGACGGCTTCGGGCGGTTCGCCGGAAACGACCTTCAGACGACTGAACCCAACCCCGCGCGTTGACCGCCCGGGCACCCCCGCGACAGGGCCGCCGGGCTACTCCCCGCGCTGTTCCACGGGCAGGAGCCCGGGGCGTTTGGCGACCCGGCCGTCCCCGGAGGACCGGCCGCGCACCCGGCGCGCGATCCAGGGTCCGAGGAAGGATCCGGCCCAGGCCAGTTCGCCGGCGGCGGCGCCCAGGCGCGTGGGCACGGGGCGCGGCGGCAGCGGCCGGGTCCAGCGGTCGTCGCTGTCCGGCAGGGCGAGCGCGTCGGCGACGGCGGCCGCGATGCGCGCGTGCCCGAGCGGGGAGGCGTGCAGCCGGTCGGCGCTCCACAGCCGGGGGTCGGTGACCACCTCGTGGTGCGCGGTCTCGGCGACGGTCACGCCGTGCCGCCGGGCGACCTGCCTGATCCGGTCGTTGAGGGCGTGGACGCGCGGCGCGAGCGGCCGGGCCAGCGGGGTGATGCGGCCGACGTCGGGGAAGGTGAGGGTGGCCACGCGGGCGCCCTGGGCGGTCAGGGCGGCGAAGACGGCCTCCAGGTGGCCGGCCGTCTCGTCGGCGTCGAAGCCGGGCCGCAGCAGGTCGTTCACACCGGCGACGACGGTGGCGAGGTCGGGTCGGAGCGCGAGGGCCGCCGGGAGCTGTCCGGCCCGCACCTCGCCGGCCAGGCGCCCCCGTACGGCGAGGTTGGCGTACCGGACCCCGGGGCCGGTACGGGCGAGGTGTTCGGCGAGCCGGTCGGCCCAGCCGCGCAGCCCGGTGAGGTCGTCCCCGTCACCGACACCCTCGGTCTGGCTGTCCCCGAGGGCCACGTACCGCAGATATCCGTGCGCACTCATCCGTCGGCCACCCTCTTCTCCGCCGCACCCCACCCAGGACCTATTCAACTTTTTTAGTATAGGCCGGTCGGGCGGCCCCCGGCCTGCACCCCGCCTATCCTTCGACCCATGCGCCTCCCGCCCCGGACCGCCGACGCCCTGATCGCCGGCCTCGTGCTCCTCCTGGTGACGGTCTGGACGCTGATCTCGGGGTGGCACACGGACGAGTCCGCCCCACGCGCCGCGCTCGGCTGGGCGCTCGTGCTCGTCGGCTGCGGCGCCCTCGTCCTCCGGCGCCGATGGCCCGTGGCCGTCGCCGTCGTCACCCTCCTCGCGTGCGTGGCCTACTACCCGCTCTCCGAGCAGGACGGGCCGCTCATGATCGCCTTCGCCCTCGCGCTGTACACCACGGCCGCCGAGGGCCGCTTCGCCGCCGCCGTCGCCCTCGCCGCCGTCACGCTCCTCGCGGTCGGCCTCGGCGAGGCCCGCCAGGCGCCGGGCCACCGCCAGATCGACGGGACCGCGCTCGCGATGCTCGCCGGCTGGCTGATCAGCCTGGTCGCGGTCGGCCGGGCCCAGCGCACCCGGACCGCGTACCTCCACGAGGTGGAGCAGCGGGCCCTCGCCGCCGAGCGCGAGCAGGAGGCCCGCGCCCGGCAGAGCGCCACCGAGGAGCGGCTGCGGATCGCCCGCGAGCTCCACGACGTCCTCGGCCACACCGTCTCCCTCATCAACGTGCAGTCCGGCGCCGCCCTCCACCGGCTCGCCAAGCGCCCCGACCCCGAGACCGCGCTCACCACCGCCACCGAGGCCCTCACCGCGGTCCGCACCACCAGCAAGGACGCCCTGCGGGAGCTCCGCGCCACCCTCGGGGTGCTGCGCGGCGCCGACGAGGCCGCGCCGACCGCCCCTCCCGCCTCCGGTCTGGCCCTCCTGGGCGACCTCACCGCCCGGGCCCGCGCCGCCGGGCTCGACGTGCGCACCCGCGTCACCGGCACGCCCGTCCCGCTGCCGCCGCCCGTGGACCTCGCCGCGTACCGCATCGTGCAGGAGTCGCTGACGAACGTGACCCGTCACTCCGCCGCCACGACCGTCACCGTCTCCCTGGACTGGGAGCCGGCGACCGGCACGGTACGGCTCCGGATCGCGGACGACGGCGGGACGCCCGGCACCACGGCCGCGGGCGCCCCGAGCGGGCCCGGAGGCACCGGAAGCGACGGGTCCGGAAGCGGTGGCACCGGCAGCGGCGGGACGGGCATCCGCGGCATGGCCGAGCGGGCCCGCGCCCTCGGCGGCACGCTCGCCGCCGGACCGTCCGGCGGCGGCTTCGTCGTCGACGCCCGCCTCCCCACGACCCTCACCCCACAGGAAGGGACGCCCTCATGATCCGCGTCGTGCTCGCCGACGACCAGACCCTCGTCCGGGCCGGATTCCGGTCGATCCTCTCCGACGAGGAGGACATCGAGGTCGCCGGCGAGGCGGGGGACGGCGCGGCGGCCGTCGCCCTCGCCGCCGAACTCCGCCCGGACGTCGTCCTCATGGACATCCGGATGCCCGTGCTCGACGGCCTGGAGGCCACCCGCCGGATCACCGCCGACCCCCGCCTCGACGGCGTGAAGGTCGTCATCCTGACCACCTTCGACGAGGACGAGCACGTGTACGGGGCGCTGCGCGGCGGCGCGTCCGGCTTCCTCGTCAAGGACACCGAGCCGATGGAACTGCTGCACGCGGTACGGGTCGTCGCCCGCGGCGACGCCCTCATCGCCCCCGCGGTGACCCGCCGGCTGATCGCCGAGTTCGCCGGCCGCGCCGACCCGTCCGGCCGCCCCGACCCGGCGCCCCGCCTGGACGCCCTCACCGACCGCGAACGGGAGGTCCTCGGCCTGGTCGGGGCAGGTCTGTCCAACGACGAGATCGCGGGCCGGCTCGTCCTCTCTCCCGCCACCGCCAAGACCCACGTCAGCCGGATCATGACCAAGCTGGAGGTCAGGGACCGGGCGCAACTCGTCGTCCTGGCCTACGAGTCAGGGATGATCACCCCCGGCTGGCTGGCCTGACGCCCCGTGACGCCCGCCTGTCCCGGGGTCGTCCCCTAAGGGCCCGGGACCACCCCGATCAACTTTCGTGGTACGCGCGGGCCGGTGTCGTGCATCCGAAGGTGTACAACACCGGACCACAACTGTCGCCCCAGGTCAGATGCGCCGCGGGAGGCCGACGGAGCACGCTTGAGGGGTGCATCAGGACGTACTCGATCTCGCGCGGCTGCAGTTCGGCCTCACCGCCGCGGGCCACTTCCTCTTCGTCGCCCTCACGCTGGGTCTCGGAACGATCGTGGCCGTCCTCCAGACCCGCGCCACGCTCTCCCGGCGCCCGGAGGACGCCCGCCAGGTCCGCTTCTGGGGCCAGCTGTACGTGATCAACTACGCGGTCGGCATCGTCACCGGCCTCGTCATGGAGTTCCAGTTCGGCATGGCGTGGAGCGGCCTCACCCATGAGGCCGGCAACATACTCGGCGCCTCCCTGGCCGTGGAGACGCTCGTCGCGTTCTTCGTCGAGTCCACCTTCCTCGGCCTGTGGATCTTCGGCTGGCACCGGCTCGGCCGCTGGGCCCACCTGGCGACGATCTGGGTCGTCGTCCTGACCGCCTACCTCTCCGCGTACTGGATCCTCGTCTCCAACGGCTTCCTCAACCACCCGGTGGGGTACGGCTCCGAGGGCGGCGAGCTGGTCCTGACCGACCCGGCCGCGGTCCTCACCAACCCGGCCGCGCTGCTCCCGCTCGCCCACGTCCTGGCGGGAGCGCTGCTCACGGCGGGCTTCTTCATGGCGGGCGTCAGCGCCTACCACCTGTTCCGGCGGACCGTGGAGGCGGACTTCTTCCGCCGGAGCCTGCGGACCGGGGTCTTCGTCGCGGCGCCGGCCCTGATGGCGGCGGCGGTCAGCGGCGGGCTCCAGTTCGGCGCCCTCGCCTCCTTCCAGCCGATGAAGGCGGCGGTCTTCCAGGGGCAGGTGGCCGAGATCGCCCGGGTGCAGGCCGAGTTGGCGGCCCGATTCGGCCCCGGCGACTACATACCCTCCGAGGGCTGGACCCGGGGCGGCGGCCTCGTGATGCTGATCGCCTTCGGCCTGATGACGTACCTCTGCCTCGCCGGCGTGATCCTGGCCGCGTTCCGGAAGGCCGTCCTGCGGTTCCGGCTCTGGCACCTGGTCCTGATGGCGTCCGTGCCGCTGCCGTACCTCGCCATGATCGGCGGCTGGGTCTTCCGCGAGTCGGGCCGCCAGCCCTGGGTGGTGTACGGACTGCTGAGAACGGAGGACGCGGTCTCCGATCTCTCCCCCGGCACGATGCGGCTCTCGCTGGCGGTGTTCGCCACGCTCTTCCTGCTGCTGGCCGTCCTCAACGCCTGGCTGCTCGCCCGACACGCCCGCCGGGGCCCGGCCGACACGGGCCTCGGCCGGGACGAACGGACGCGCGAGGAGCCCCTGCCGGCCGCGCCCCTGCGCCACTACTAGGCCTTCCGTTCCCGGACCTTCCGCTCGGAACCTTCCGTGCCTCGCCCTTCCGTCCATCCCCGCCCCCGCCCCGAGGAGCACCGTGGAAACCCTCGCCGTCGCCCTGCTCGCCTGCTGTGCCGTCGGCTGGTCCGTGCTCGCCGGCACGGACATCGGCAGCGGCATGCTGCTGCCCTGGCTGGGCCGCGGCGACGCCGAGCGCAGACTCGTCCTCGCCTCCTTCGCCCCCTTCTTCCTGGGGAACGAGGTGTGGCTGGTCGCCACCGCAGGCGTCCTCGTCGGCTGCTTCCCCGCGCTGGAGGGCGAGCTGCTGAGCGCCCAGGCACCGGTCCTCGTGGCCCTGCTGGCCGGGTGGATCGTGCGGGACGCCGCCCTGTGGTCGCGCGGTCGCGGACCCGGGCCCCGCTGGCGCGCGGCCTGCGACGCCGCCGTGACGGCCGGCAGCTGGACGGTCGCCCTGTCCTGGGGCCTGCTGCTCGTGGCCCTCCTCACCGGCAGACCGTACGAGCCGGCCGACGGCCCCGTCGCCCTCGTGGCCGCCCCGGCGGTCGCCGCCCTGTTCGCCGCGCACGGCCTCGGCTTCGCCGCGCTGCGGCTCACCGGCGCCCCGTACCAGCGGGCCCGGCGGCTGGTCGGGCGGGCCGGGAGACCCTGGCATCCGCTCGCCCTCACCGCCGTCCCGCTGGCCGGGCTGCCGCTCTGGGCGGGTGCCTCGCTGCCGCTGGCCGAGCGGGCGGCGGCGCCGGGGACGCTGGCCCTGCTCGTCCCGGCGCTGGCCGTGGTGACCCCGCTGCTCGTCGCGGTCCAGGCCTGGATCTGGTACGCCTTCCGGGGCCGCGTCACCGGCCCCTCGTACCTGTGAGGCGCGGTCCGCGCGTCCGTCAGGCGTCCTCGGCGCCCTGGTTCTCCTTCTTGTGCTGGAGGGCCTTCTGGAGCCGGGCCACGACGGCCTCGCCGTACCGCCGGTGGCCGTGCACCCGCGGGTCGTCCGTGACGTCGTACCGCTTCACGTACGCCCCGAGGAAGGCCTGGAGGGTGGCCACGGCCGGGATGGCGATCAGCGCGCCGACGGCACCGAGCAGCGCGGTGCCCGCGATCACCGAACCGAAGGCCACGGCCGGATGGATGTCGACCGTCTTGGAGGTGAGCTTCGGCTGGAGGACGTAGTTCTCGAACTGCTGGTAGACCACGACGAAGCCGAGCACCCACAGCGCGTACCAGGGGTTCACGGTGAAGGCGATGAGCATCGGCAGGGCACCGGCCAGGTAGGTGCCGATGGTGGGGATGAACTGCGAGACCAGGCCGACCCAGACCGCGAGGGCGGGGGCGTAGGGCACGTCCAGGATCTCGAAGAGCACGAAGTGCGCGACGCCCGAGATGAGGGCCATCAGGCCGCGCGAGTAGAGGTAGCCGCCGGTCTTGTCGACGGCGATCTCCCAGGCGCGCAGCACCTCGGCCTGCCGGGCGGGCGGCAGGACGGAGCAGAGCGCGCGGCGGAACCGGGGTCCGTCGGCGGCGAAGTAGAAGGCGAAGAGGAAGATCGTCAGCAGCCGGAAGAGCCCGCCGAGCACGGTGGCGGAGACGTCGAGGACACCGGTGGCGCTGTTCTGCACGTACTTCTGCAGCCAGTCCGACTTGAGCACGCTGTCCTGGACCTCGACCCGGGAGAGCTCGGTGTGGAAGGTCTCGTTGATCCAGTTGATGAGCGAGTCGAGGTACTTGGGGAAGTTCTCGACCATGTCGACGATCTGGCCGGCGAGCATCGAGCCGAGCAGGACGACGAAGCCGATGCCGACGGCGAGGACGCCGAAGAAGACGAGGAAGGTGGCGAGTCCCCGGCGCATCCCGCGGGCCGCCATGCGGCCGACGGCCGGCTCGATGGCGAGTGCGAGGAAGAAGGCGAGCAGGATGTTGACGAGCAGGCCGACGAGTTGGTGGAAGGCCCAGTCGCCGAGCTGGAAGCAGGCGTAGAGGGCGAGCGCCAGGACCATCGCGCGGGGCAGCCAGCGGGGCATGCGCGCACCGGACGCCGCTGCGGTGGCGGGGGCCTCGGCGGGCGGCTGCCCTCCCGAGCCGGCCGCGGGCGCGCCCGGTGAGGCGCTCGCGTCGGGCGGCCCGCCCGCGGCGACGGCCGGCGACGCCGACGTCGCGGGTGTCGCGGGTGCCTTGGGCGTGGTGGGTGTGGTGGGCGTGGTGGGTGTCTTCCGGGCGGTCATCTCGGTCTCGTCAGTCGGGGCCACCCCGCAAGTCTCGCGCACCCGGCGGACAATCCGCCCGGGGTCGGAGCGGATCGGCGCAAGACGCCCTTCAGCGCTTCTCGGCGGGGACGTCCATGGCGCCGCAGACCACCCGCCACACGTCCTTCGCCTCCCAGCCGGCGTCCAGCGCCTCGTGGACGGTCCGGCCGCCCAGCTCGGACAGGACGTGGTCGCGCGCGAAGGAGTCGGCGTACCCGGCTCCGAAGTGATCGGCCATCCGTTCCCAGAAAATCGTCAACCGCATGACCCCAGTATCCCGCTCCCAAGAGTGCAGCCCGCCCGCCGGGGCTTGTCACCGCGCGGTTCCGCCCTACGGTCTGAACATGGCCGAAAAACCCCTCTCCTCCCCGCCCACCCCCACGGCGGCCCCCGGGTCGCCGCTGGCCCGCGCCGAACGGTTCGTCTGGCTGACGGCCCGGGTGCTCGAACAGCGCCGATTCGCCTACCACTTCCTGCGCGGCGGCGCGGACCAGGTGGAAGCGGCCCTGACCGCGTACCTCGACGAGGACGGCGGTTACGGCCACGCGCTCGAACCGGACCTGCGCGGCCCGGTCAGCCAGCCGCTGCACACCGCCCACGCCCTGCGGGTCCTGGACTCCATCGGGCGCTGCGGCGGACTGCGGGTGGAGCGGATCTGCCGCTATCTGACGGCGGTCTCCACGCACGAGGGGGCGCTGCCTGCGATCCACCCCTCCCAGCGCGGCTACCCGTCGGCGCCGTTCGTCCCGGTCGTCGACGACCCGCCGGGCGAGCTGCTGTCGACGGGCCCGGTGGTGGGCGCGCTCCACCGCAACCAGGTCTGGCACGCCTGGCTGTTCCGGGCGACCGAGTTCTGCTGGGCGGCCGTGGAGTCGCTGGAGAAGTCCCATCCGTACGAGGTGCAGGCGGCGGTCGCCTTCCTCGACTCGGCACCGGACCGGCCGCGGGCCGAGGCCGCGGCCGACCGGCTCGGGCGCCTTGTGCGCGAGCAGCGGCTCGCCGTCCTCGACCCGGAGCGCCGGGAGGAGTTCCCGGTGGCCGACGGGTACGCGCCCGGCGAGCACCACTTTCCCCACGACTACGCGCGCGTGCCGGACTCGCTCGCCCGTGGCTGGTTCACCGACGAGGAGCTGTCCCGCTCGCTGGACTTCCTCACCGCGGAGCAGGGCGAGGACGGCGGCTGGCCGATCCGGTGGCGGGCCTGGGCGCCGGGTTCGGCCCTGGAGTGGCGGCCGATCGTGACGATCGACGCCCTGCGTACCCTCCGCGCCTACGGGCGTCCGCTGGAGGACTGATCCCGGGCCCACGCGCGCGTGGGGCCCGGGCCGGATTCCGTACGGCTCCGGCCTCAGCCGCCCAGGGCCCGCACCCCCGCCGTCACGACGACGGCGGCGCCCACGACGACCAGGAAGGGAGCGCGCAGGACGAGCGCGAGCGCCGCGGCGGCGACGCCGGCGACCCGGGCGTCCAGGACCAGCTCCGTGCCCGTGGCGAAGGTCTGCTGTGCGGTGAGCGCCGCGAGCAGGGCGACGGGCAGCAGGGCGGCGAGCCGCTGGACGAGCGGGCGTTCCAGGGTCTGCGCCGGGACGAGCAGGCCCACCAGCTTGACCAGGTAGCAGCCGGCGACGGTGAGTCCGATCGCGATCCAGACGTGGGTGCCGTTCATCGGGCGGCCTCCTTGTTGCGCGTCCGCCGGCCCTGGAGCCAGAGGACGGCCGGGGCGGCGAGCGCCGACACCAGCACGGGGACGCCCGCCGGGAGCACGGGCAGCAGGCCCAGGCCGAGGACGACGGCGATCCCGGCGGTGGCCCGCTCGGTCGCGGACCTCAGCATCGGGGCGAGCAGCGCGAGGAAGACGGCGGGGCCGGCGGCGTCCAGGCCCCAGGCGGCGGTGTCGCCGATGGCCTCGGCGCCGAGCGCGCCGAGCAGGGTGGTGAGGTTCCACAGGACGTAGAGGGTGAGCCCGGTGACGGTGAAGCCGATCCGGGCGGACCTGCGGTCCGGCTGGGCGAGGGCGACGGCGGTGGTCTCGTCGATGACCCATTGCGCGGCGAACGGCTTCGCGGACCTCGGCAGGGCGAGGAGCTGGGAGAGGCGCAGCCCGTAGAAGGCGTTGCGGGTGCCGAGGAAGAAGGCCCCGGCGGCGGCCGTGAACGGGTTCCCGCCGCCGGCGAGGGCGCCCACGAGGGCGAACTGCGAGGCGCCCGTGAAGACGAGCAGGCTGAGCGCGCAGGTCTGGAGGAGGGTGAGCCCGGCGCCCGCGGAGGTCACTCCGAAGGCGAAGCCGGAGAGTCCGACGGCGACGCCGACGCCGAGCGCGTCCCTGACGACGGCGGAGTCGGGTTTGCCCGCGCCACCGGCCGTCCCGGCGGGTGAGCTGTCACGTATGTGCCCCGTGGCGGGGTGTGCTGTCTGTTCTGCCACGTCGGAGACGTTACGAGCCCGCCCGCGATCCGTCTTGTACGTTCTTGCGCCCGGCACGGCGGAGGTCCACGCCCCGGGAGCGCTGGTAGGCACCCGGCGGGACGCCGACGCTGCGGGTGAAGTGCCGGTTGAGGTGGGGCTGGTCCGTGAAGCCGACGGCGACGGCCGCCTCGGCCGGCGGCGTCCCGGCGTCCAGGAGCCGCCGGGCCCGCCGGACGCGTGCGTCCGTGAGCCAGGTGTGCGGCGGCATGCCGTACTCGGCGCGGAAGGCCCGCAGCAGCGCGAAGGGGCTGGTGCCGAGGTCGGCGGCGAGCCGCTCCAGGGTCGGCGGCTCGGCCATCCGCTCCTCCAGGACCTCCCGCGCTCGCGCCGCGTCCCCGGCCCCCGCGCCACGGGGCGTCCGAGGGCTCAGCCGGCCGCCATGGCTGCGCAGCAGCCGGGCGGTGACTGTCGGACACCAGCTATTCCTTCAGCGGACGTAGGGACTGACCTGGTCGCTGAAGAATCCATCCGGGGCGTGGTCGCTACGATTCGTCTCACTCAATGCTTCAGCGCGCAGGTACGAGTGATCGCGCGGAATCTGGTCAAGATCCCAGCATTCGCTACCGTTCCAGCGCCGGTCGTTCCTCCTGGGGACGTCAGGGACAAACAACGCCGACCGGTGACCCGCGGCTGTGCCGGACGACGACTCGTCCGTGACACGGACCATCGGCAACCGTTGACGCTGGCGCGGACACTCCTGCCAGCTGCGCGTCTGTCGTTGCCCCAGGCCCAGCAGGGGAGCCTGCAGACATCGCCGGCCATGAGATGCGGTCGGCCGCCTGGCATGCACCTCTGCGAAACAATCACGCGACACGACGGACGGATTGAAGCGGACGGACTCGAACACATTCAGCAACGACAACAGGCGCTCCTGGAAGCAGGCCGAACCCCGAATTACCAGGCGGAATGCCTTTGCGTGCACGTGACCGGAAGGTCACCCGGCTAAGACCCCTGCTCGGCCCACAAGCCGCAAGAGCGGTTGGGATGCGGCATATGACGCAATCGGCGCCAGAACACCGGGCTCTGCGAAGTGGCCAAATCCCGTCATGGGGATTTCGAAACGTGACGTACTAACGGCCTCTCCCGGCTCGAATGGCAGGTCCCTGACGTAGCCTGCGTCTTCTCATCTCGAAGGGACAGGACATCATGCGCGCTATGCGAAGTACTCTCACACGCTTAGCCATTCCGGCTGCCTTAGCCGCCCTCGCGACACTCGGCTCCGTTCCCACGACCGCCGCTGCAGCATCTCAGAGCGCCGCGGAGGTCTGCGAGGACATCTGTGTGGACGGGGTCCGCGCCGCCACCCACACCGGCTACGACCGCGTGGTGTTCGACCTGGGGGCCGGTCCCCTGCCCACCGTCGAGACCACCTACGGTACCTCTCCTTGGTACATGACCCCCGGAGGCGAGCCGAAGGAGATGCTAACCCGCGGTTCTTCGTATCTTTCCCTGAGCCTCAAGAACGCTGAATCCGGTGATTTCTCGGAGATAAATCCCTATGTGGAGTTATTCGGCCTGCCGACGGTCAAAGCGACCCAGCTGTTGTTCACCACCGGCTCCAGCCTCGGATTCTCCCCGGCGACCGACTTCGGGATCACCCTCGACGGCCCCGTCTCCCGCTACAACGTCTTCACGCTGACTCAGCCCAATCGGGTCGTCGTCGACATCTACCGCTAGCCCCGTTCCACCGTGTCACTCAAGGAGAGCGCTATGCGCAGAAGGAATTGGGGTCGGATCGGAGTCGCGCTGATGCTCCTCTGTCTCTCCCAGACGCTCACGGCGCCGCAGGCGTCGGCGGATGGGACCGAGGCGGGGTGCTACGCCGAGAGCTGCCAAGGTATGGATCCGTACGTGGCCGGGTGCTCCTGGGACGCAGAGAATATTGCGCAGCTCAACGAGGGCGACGATCTCCAGGTGGAACTCGTCTATTCGTACAGTTGCAACGCCGTCTGGGTGAAGGCGACCCTTGATCCCGCGTACGCCGGACAGAAGTCGTTCTACGTGGCGTTGTGGTCGACACCGACGATCGGCGGAGCTCAGTGGCCCAGGGGGACCACCAAGTGGCTGACACCCGATCTACCGGAAGCCCATACCACGATGGGCGACTGGCAGGGCACCAACAAGGCCTGCTGGAACACCGTAGAAACCCATTGGGATCCGGCTCCTCTGAATTACGAAGGAGCCGGCGGCAACCTGCCCCGGACAACCGGCCAGTGTACGGCCTGGCAGTGAGAGGAAGCATGGTGAGGCTCACACGGAAACCGCGGCAGCGGCTCGCCGCGCAGGTGGCTGCGATCGGCCTATTGACGTCCTCCATGGCCCTGATCCCCTTCACGGGTTCGACCACGCCCGCCGAAGCAGCGGACGCCACCACGAATGTCCTCTTCGGGGCGCCGGAGAGGGATCTCGGCAAAGACTTCGAGGCATCCGACGACGTGATCGTCAGCGGCACCGGAGACTCGGACGGCTTCCACATCGTGACGGCGTCCGAGCGGGAGGGGTACGCCTTCCGAGAGGTGGCCTCACTGCGACGCAAGGACATCGACGCGGGCCCATGGACGGGCTACACCTGCACCACCGGCTCGGGCCGGTACGCGGCAGCCGTGTACATGCCGTCCCTGTGGACGAACAAGCCGGGGGCCTCCTACCGCGGCGCGTTCGCCGCCGTCGTGCGACTCAGTGACGGAAAAGTCACCGAAATCGCCCAGGGGGTGCAGCTCGCCTACTACTCGCCGGGCTGCGGCGAGGGCGATCGGGTGCTTTTCTCCACCAGTTCAGCCACGGACACCGACGCGGGAGACACCACCGTCATCGAGGCGGATGCAACGACCGGCACGGCAGTCGCAGACCGCAAGGTCACCGGTCAGCTCACTCACATGCTGCCCACCCCACACGGGGACTACGGCGTCCTCAACGGCCATCTGGTGAAGCTGACCGGCCGCGGCAAGGCCACTCGGGCAAGTAAGCAGGCTCAGCTGAACGGTCCGGTCTTCGCCCTGACGTCCTCAGCCGGCGGTGACCTCGACGTCGGGTTCGTAAGCGGCCGGAAGAGCGTCATCAGTCGCTGGCACGAAGGAAAGCTCTCCGCGCTCGGCTCCGGCGAGATCGGGAAGCTCAAGCTGTTCCCCCGCACGGGTGGCTCCCTGGTGGTGGGAGACGTGGCGGGTGTGGACGTCTCGCGTGCGCCCGGGCTCAAGGCCCAGCCCTTCACGGTCCCGCCCGCAGCCGTCTCCCGTGAGGGCCGGCTGATCGCGACCTCCGTCGTCTCGGACGAACTGAAGGGGGTCACGCCCCCCTTCGCCACTCCGGAGGCGAAGGCCACGGACGACGGTCGGGCCGCCGGCCTGATTCGTATCCAGGCCACGGCTGTCGGAACGGGCGCCAAGGGGGCGATCGCCTTCGACGCCGACGCCCACCCCGTCGAGAAGGCCGGGGCACGAGCCGCGTCTCCAGGGGGTACCCCCGCCCTCGGCCCCGCGGCCTACCCTCCCTCTGGTGCGACCACGGCCGGCGCGGCGGTTCCCGGCGCGGCCGTGCTACCGAGGGACGATGTGGAACCGCCCAGCTGTGGCGACCTCGGCGAACCGGAAGCCAGGTGCATATCAGGCGGCACGAAAACGTACGGCGAATCCCAGGTCTTCAACTTCGAGATTCCCTGCCTGGTGAAGCGGAACAACCCCAAGAGGCAGGCACAGCAGCCCAGTGCGAACCAAGTGGAGTGGGCGGTCGACCAAGCTGTACACGGCGCACTCACCGTTCAGCGTCCGGCCAACTGGCATGACACCGGCCTGCCCACCTTCTCTCCGCAGGGGCTGTTCCCGAAGCCGGAGCTGACCGGCGGCGGCGACATCCCGGCACAGGTCGTTCTCGGCATCCTGGCTCAGGAGTCGAACTTCAAGCAGGCGTCCTGGCACTCGGTGAACGGCACCGCGGGCAACGTGCTCCAGGCCGACTGGTTCGGCAACGGGGCGAGCATCCACAGCTACCCGAACCGGCTGACCTCCGACTGCGGTTACGGCATCGCCCAGGTCACCTCCGGCATGCGGGATTTCGACGGCGCGGACATGTTCGACCCCACCGAGGCCGGGGCCATCGCCACCGACTACGCCACGAACATCGCGGCCGGCATGCAGATCCTCGCCGGCAAGTGGAACCAGCTCAAGGCGCTCGGCATGGAGGCCAACGACGGCAACCCGCAGTGGATCGAAAACTGGTACCTGGCCCTCTGGGGCTACAACAGCGGTGTCTACACCGACCCGGCCCAGCCCCGGGGCCTGGGCTTCTTCAACAACCCGGCCAACGCACAGTACCCCCCTGACCGGCAGGGCTTCCTACGGGCGACGTTCGACGACGCCGCGCACCCCGCCAAGTGGCCGTACCAGGAGAAGGTCCTCGGCTGGGCGGAGACCCCGCACAAGACGTGGAACTGGGAGCCTTCGTACGTGGTTCCCGACTTCCCCGGTGCCACAGCCCTGCTGAACCTTCCGACGAACTACGGCCTCTTCTGCTCCCCCTCGGTGAACAACTGCGCGCCGGGCACGGCAAACCCCTGTCCGGCCATGAACGAGACCTGCCGCTGGGCAGGCAGCGTCGCCTGGATCAACGGCCAGAACGAGACCAACTCCTCCCGTGAGCAATTGAGGTTCCCGGTCGGCTCCCCCGAGTCTGCACTCGTCGCGAAGTACCCGTCGGGACCGTGCATGACGACACCGGACGGCACTCTCGGCACGATCGTCATCGACGACCTCAACGGCCGTGAGGATGTCTTCGGTTGCGGAGCACAGCCGAATCGTGAAGAGGGCAAGTTCTCACTTCAGTTCGGGGACAACCTCATCGTGAACCGAGACGACGGCACGTTCCGCGCCACCCCTTACATCGCGCAGATCGACGTCCACCAGTTGGGCGCGGGCTACAACGGTCACGTGTTCTTCACGCACAGCTACCCGTCAAACGACTACTTCCACAAGGTGACCGGACGCTGGAAGCTCAACCCGAGCTACCTGCCTGACGCCGACAAGCCTGGCGGCAAGCGGTTCACCGTGTGGATCCATCTGCCGAACCACGGCGCCGAGGCCACAGTTCGGTACACCACCATTCCGGGCCCCAACAAGGAGGGCCTGGGCTCGGACATCTGCGACATCAGCCAGTCGAACCGGACCCAGGGCAAGAATTCCTGGTTCAAGCTGGGCTCGTGGCGCTTCTGGAAGGGCGGCGGCGTCGAGATGGACAACATCCATCCGAGCGGCGGCACCGGAGACGCCAACGTCGCCTTCGACGCTGTGGCCTTCGTCCCTGTCGGCGCGCCCGACAAGGGCAACTGCAACATGGGACAGTGATGGAAGACACGTACTCAACGCACCGCCGGGTCGTGGCGGCAGTCGCTCTCGCGGCTGCAGCCGCCCTGGGCGGCTGTACACAGCACGAACCGACGATGGATCCTGCCTCCGGCTCCCGGTCCGCCGACGCATCGACGGCGCCCGCCCCGGCGCACTCCGCTCCGTTGCCTTCCCCGTCCTCGACGGCAGGCCTCGATCCGGCGCTCACGGAGCCTCCGTCGGCCGCCGACTGGCCGGACCGGGCCGTCACGGCCGACCGGGCGCCTGCGCTCGGGGAGAGCAAGGTCATCGCTCCTGGCTACCGGGCGGACGACTTTCTGACCGGCCTCGCCGCGCGGTGGGACATCCCGCTCGGGGAGCCGCGTCTGATCGACGCGCCGGGAGGTCGCAAGGTGTGGCACTTCGCCGGGGGCGTACCTCGTAACGGAGAGCGGCAGCTGGCCATCTCCGGGGTTCCGACGGAACAGGGCGACATCATCACCTTCAATTGCATGGTGAAGTCCGATCAAGCCAAGGCCGGCGTCTTCCTGCAGGACTGTGTCGGCACTCGGATTCCGAAGTGGGACGACAAGGGCGCGATCACCTGGCTCAAGACAGCGAAGGAGCAGGTCGATGCCCTCTACGTCAAGGAACGCCGCCAGGTCGTCAGTTCCCTGTACCTGTCTGGGGGTGCGCACGCGCTTCTGCTGAGGTCGGGCCCAGCTCCCGGCTCGGTCGGAATGTACACACTCACGGTCGCCGGCGGCGGCATCGCCGAATCCTCGTGACTGGGTGCCACGCGATCCCGTTCCGGGGGCAGTGAGTCTGCCTCCCTCTGATCTCGCGGCGCGGCTGATCGGTTGGGCGATGCTGTAACAGAGCCCCCGGGCTGTGAGCGGTGTCTTCCTTCGACACCGCCCACAGCCCGGGGGCTTCGTGACGCCGATCCGCAGAACAACATCGATGGTCCAACTTCAGTAGGAGGCTCTGACCATGTCCTCACCTGTGCGCCGACGGTCCGGCCAGGCCGCGTCTCTTCTGTTCGCGTTCTTCCTGGTGGGAGTCGGCGCGTGTACCAGGGGCCCCGGTCAGAGCGAGCTCAAGAGGATCGCCACCTCGGACGAAGTCCGCCAGAAGCGGGAGCAGACTGAGCGCGACCTGCGGGCGAGGGCCGACGAGATCAGAGGATCCTCCCCATGGGGGCCGCCGCTGCGTATCACCGTGGTGGACACCTGCTCTCGGGGTGGAGGCAAGAACTACCTCGACCAGAACGCACCGAAGCAGCCAGCCATGTCCTGCATGATGCGGCTGCATCTGTACTTCGCTGTGGACCGTCCTGTGCCTCAGGTTCTTCAGGACCTCCGGTCCATGAGGACCCCCACCACATGGTCCGAGGGCTCGATCCACAGTGCGCTGCGGTACTACGAGCACAAGAGGTACGAAGAACCGCACAGCTACCCCCCGTCGATCGGATCCCGCGCGGGGGGCGAAAGGCTGGCGTGGGATGCGCCCGGCGACGACGCGAGGGTGAAGGTGCCGGAACCGTGTCCTGGCAGGAAGACGGTCTTCAGTACCTGCGTGACCGAGCCCACCGAGGTCACCCTCTCCTCGATGCGAGAACGTCCAGGGACGCTGTTCGAGTGGACTCTGACCGCGGGTTATCACAGCGTGGCAGGCACGTGACGGCGTCGATGCGGAAGAGCCGGCTGGGAAGCGTACGCTTCCCAGCCGGCTCTTCGTTCACCTCTCAGGTGACGCGTTCTTCTCCTACCATCCGCCGATGGTCGCTTCCATGGCGTCCGCGTACAGCCGGGCGCCGCTGATCTTCGGGTGGAAGGACTGTGCCGAAAGCCCGTAGGACTTCAGCAGCGGCCAGTCCGTGACCGTGTTGTCGCTGTTGGTCAGGGTCTTGACGATCCCGTGGATGCTTTCCGGGTTCCCGCATATGCCCTTGCCCTCGAAGGCCCAGGTGGGATCGGAGAACCGTGCGTTGATGCCCTTGCTCCGGGCGGCTTCGCCGACGCTTCTCATCTCGCTGGTGAGATGCGCGGCCACCGTGTTGAGCCAGGCGTTGGACTCCTCCGACAAGCCCAGCCCAGCGGCTCGCAGGCAGCTCGCGTCGCCGGAGACCAGCTTCGGATAGCCCATGAGGAGGATCTTGGCGTTGGGGGCTTTGCGGTGGATCTCCTCGATGGCGGCGAGGATGTCCTTCTTCACCACATCGGTGATCAGTGCCGGCAACGCCTCGCTCAGAGGCCTCTGCTGGTAGGGACGGTCTCTGTCCGTCTCGATGTAGCCGTCCCCGTCGACGTCACGGTCGATCCGCGGGTCGTGGTCGTCGAACAGCTTGTCCTGGCAACTGCCCGATCCGTAGGAGATGAGGCACTTCTGGATGACGTACGAGAACCGCGAGTCGTTACCGCCGATGGAGATGGTCACCATGGTGGTGTTCTGGTCCAGGTACCCCTTCTGGATCTGGGCCAGTTCGCCGTTCTCCGGATCCCGCAGGATGTTGTAGCTGCGCGCACCGGAGCAGGCGATCAGGTGGTAGTCCATGCTCGCGTCCCAGCGGTCCGCCAGTTCGCCGATCGATTCGTACGCCCCGGCGGACGTCTTGGCCTGGCGCGACCAGGCCTTCTTGGAGCGGTGGCAAGCGTTTCGGGTCGCCTCGTTCTGGCTGTCCCGGTAGTTCGTCTCCGTGTAGTAGTCGGCGTTGCCCTCGGAGGCACCCTCCCCCGAGGAGAAGGAGTCGCCCATGGCCACGATCTGGTGGGCCGGCTTGCCCGGCAGCTTCTGGAACGCCACGGCGTCCCACGCCACGTCCTCGCCGGTGCCGCCGTCCTCGGCATGCGTGGACAGGGAGACCGTCGGCGTGCCGGTGAAGCGGAAGACTCCCAGACTCACCCAGCGGTTCTCACGGGTGCGCTGCGGTACGACTCGGACCGGTGAGGTGGAGTCCGTGCCTCCCACGACGTAGGCGGCCTGCCGGGTGTGCGCGCCGTGATCGGGCATGTGCACCAGTACGCGGCTCCAGCCGATGTTGGACTCGTTGAGCGTCCACTTGCCGGTGATGAACGTCCGGGCGCCGTCGAGCGTGTCCTGGTCCCGTGTGTGGGAGAACCAGAAGTGGTTATTGCTTCCGGCCCCGATCTGGTGCAGGTCCATCTTGCCCGCGTAGGCGCCATTCCAGCCGGCGAAGCTGAAGGCGAACGTGCCGGCGGACGAGGAGGGACCACAGGTTCTGCCCGTACTTCCCGCCGACGTCACGCCGGAAGGGGTGTCCTCGATGATCTTCGTCCCGGCGGGCAGACCTCCCGTCCCGCACTGGGGAGGATAGAAGTTGCCGTCCGGCTGTTCCGGGTACGTGTCGTTGAACCGGTGGACAGCATGGCCGCACTCCGCGAGAAGGTTGCAGTCCTTCCACTGCACCGACGTGTTCCACCAGCAGTGCAGCCAGTGCGGATTGGTCGCCGCTTCCTGGTCCAGGGTGCAGGCGCCCTGACCGGGGTCGTTGGAGTCGTTCTCGCCGATGCGGCCCGCGTAGCAGTCGTTGTTCTCCATGGTGCAGAACAGGTCGATACGGGGCTTGGCCCGCGCGCGGTCCCCGCTGCTGTTCCACCAGGCCGCCCGGTATCCGGCCTGCATGTCACCGGGGCCGAAGAGAGCCGCGATGGGACGGGCGGCCCAGCCGATCACCTTCTCCTGGTACGGCCAGTGCTGTGGGGTGGCAGCGTGGGAGTAGTCGTCGGCGCCACTCTCGTTCTCCAGGAAGGGCGTGCGGTTGTACTTCCAGAGCGGGTTGGCCGGGTTGTTGGTGAAGCCGACGCCCCAGTGGTCACCGCCCGCGGGGTCGCTTCCCTTCTCGTAGAAGCCCGAGTTGTAGGCCCAGAGGGCGAAGAACCAGTTCTCGATGTACTTCGGGTGACCGTTGTTGACCGTCAGGCCGGCCTTGTTGGTCTGGTTCCACTTCTCGGCGAGGATGGTTGCGCCGGCGGCGATGTTGGCCGTGTAGTCCAGCGCCACCGCCTCCTGCTGGGTCTTGCTGAGCTTGATGCCCTGGTCGGCCAGTCGCATGCCGTCGGTGACCTGCGTGATCCCGTAACCACAGTCCGCCTTGGCCCAGTTGATGGCCCAGGGATCCGGCTGTCCACCACCAGACGTGTACTCGACGCCGTAGTAGTTCCCGATCAGGGAGTTGGCGGTGACGCCCGGTACGGCGAAGCGGGTCGCCTGCCACATGTTGGACTCCTGCGCGGTGATGCCGAGCAGCACCTGCGAGGGGATGTGCCAGTCGTCGACCCGGTCCGGAACACCGTTGCCGTCCCCGTTCAGCAAGGTCGGCGGGAACAGAGCCTGGGGCTGGTAGCCCGCCATGCCCGTGTTCTTCCAGTCGGCCGGTCGGGAGACGTGTTTGTTCAGCGTTCCGGCGACCGTCTGGTTTACGGCCCATTCGACCTGCCGGGGGGTCGGCTGGAACGCCTGCTTGCGCACGTCGTTACGGGGTACGGCGCAGGTGCGCTCCGCCTCGACGGGGTCCGTGGGCGAGGGGGCGATCGTCGAGGTGGCCTCTGTTGCCGACCTCTCCTGTGTTCCTGTTCCGTCCCGGCTCGGCAGCGCGGGTGACATCGCGCCCCCCGCGGATCGCTCCGCCATGGTCCCCAGCGGCTTGCCTCCCGGAAGGGCGCCCAGTTCCTCGGTCTTCCCGGTCAGGAGCAGGCGGAGTTCGGTCCGGACCGGGCGGGCCCCGTCCTCGCCCGGTGCGATCAGCGGGGAGTTCCTCCCCGCCGCCCAGGCGGTCCCCACGGATGCTTCACCGCGCGTGGAGATCCGGTCGTCCTTGGCCAGGTCACCGCGGTTGCGCACACTTGCCGGCAGTGCCCCGACCGTCTTCGCCCTGCCGGTCACGTGCACGGTGCCGTCGGCCGAGGAGGCGAGGTCCCAATCGGTCAGAGCGCCACGTACGAGCGTCGCCGGTGCGGTTCCTCCGTTCCGGATCTGCTTCGGAGTCACCCGACGGGCCTGGCTGTCGCCGTCGTCCGCCTTCTCGGCCGCCGGAGCGGGGATCCGCTCGATGAAAGTGACCCCGCCTTCCCGGTCGGTCCGGAGCTGGAAGGGGACGCCTCGTGTCCGGGTGATCGTCTTCCGCTTTCCGTTCTTCTCGACCCGGACCAGCCGCGCGCCCTCCGCTGCGACGATGCCTTCTCGGGTCGGTATCGCGGATGTCACGTTGCCGTCGAGCAGAAGCGGCTTTCCGACCTTGCCGGCGCCTGTGTCGACCGAGATGAGCCGAGTGCCGGTCTGCTCGTCCCCCTCGTGGGACAGCTGGGTGAAGACGGTCGTCTCACCCTCGCCGCAGCCTGGAGAGAAGTACGCCAGCGATGCCTGGTGGGGAAGCTTGGTGACCCGCCCCGTTTCCAGGTCCACGATCGCGGTGAACGCCCCTCTCACCATCAGCTCGGGCTTGTTGGTGAAGGTCCGTGGGGCGTACGCCACGGCCGCCCGCTTTCCGGACTCCGTGACGCAGGCGTTCCCGATCCAGCTGTCGGCGTCGAATCCCGGCTCCGACAGCGTGGCCGCTGTCCTCCACTCGTACCCCGCGGCCGCGTCCGCCACCAGGATGTGAAATCCTGCCGCATCGCCGGACGTGGTCCACGCGACGTCCTTGGACGCGGCGTATCCGCTCCCCTGCAGCGACTTACGCCGCCCCTCCGGAATCGCAGCCGGAACAGCGCCCCCGGCTGTTGTCCGCGTCCACGGCTCGGTCGGCTGCTCCTGCTCGACGCCGTCCGACCGTCGCACGTCATCCGCCAGGGCCTGCGCGGGCAACGTCGCCAACAGCGCCAGCATCGTGGTGACCACCACGGGTGTGGAGGCCCGTACCCGCCTCACCGCACACCTCCAGGTGCGCAACCCATTCCGCTTTCGAGACTGTCCGGTACGCCTCTCATCGACCATCCTCACTTGTCCTCGCGCCGGCAGGAAGCACGACTAGCGGTAGACGTCGACGACCACGCGGTCCGGCTGCGTCAGGTGGAAGATGTTGTACCGGGTCAAGGGGCCGAGCGAGAGGCCGAACTGGGCCCTGGCGGCGTGGAAGTTGGTCAGCTGCACTCCCTTGATCGTGGGCAGGCCGAAGGTCCTGCTCCACTCGACTCCGGAGGCCAGGTGCGCGGGTTCCATCGAGATGAACAGGTACGACGTGCCCTTGACGGTCACGTACTCCGTGAGACCGCTCATCGGGGTGTAGGCGCCGTTCGTGTTCGTCTCCGTGCCGAAGATCCGGGTGGGCGCGGTGAGGTCGAACACCAGACGGTCGTAGTCCGTGTGCGTCGCGGCGCGTATGCCCGTGATGCAGGGGTTGTCGTAGCACGTCACGGCCGTGGCGGCCGTCTCGGCAGGGGTGGCGGCGGTGGCCGTCGGCAGGGCGAGCACCGAGGCGATCGTGGCCGCGGCGAGGGGCAGGGCTACACGGGCCCACGTACGAAGCGATCTACTCATGACAGAAGAACTCCTGACTCGAAACGAGGGTCGGGTGACCGTACCGAGATGAGGTGGATCGGACTTTCGTCCGGCTCATCGGTAGATGTCGACGACCAGGCGGTTCGGCTGGGTCAGCTGAAAGATCTGGTAGCCCGTCGACGGCCCGAGCGTGATACCGAACTGAACGTGCTTGTCGAAGCGGTTGTCGTACGCCTGCAGAAGCTGGACCCCCTTGAGGGCGGGAAGGCCGAAGCTCTGCTGGGTCGGGCTCGTGAAGGTCAGGTTCCCGGTGTCGTCATAGACGTCGGTGTCCTCCATCGTGATGAAGAGGTACGAGGTGCCCTTGATCTGCAAGAGCTCCTGCTTGCCGCTCACGTGGTCGTACGCGCCCGTCGTGTTCGTCTCAGTCGTGACCTGGGTGCCCGACGTCAGGTCGAACACCAGCCGGTCGTAGCCGGTGTGCGTCGCGGCACGGGTGCCCAGGACGCAGGTGTGGGTGGTGCACGTGGCGGTCACACTCGCAGCGCCGGCCTCGACGGGTGTCGCGGCGGACGCCGAGGGCAAGACGAGCAGCGAGGCAACAGCGGTTGCGGCAAGAGGCGCGGCAACGCGAGCCCATGCCCTGGGCGATGTACGCATGACAGATCAGATCCTTGGCTTGTAGCACGACCAGACGGTCGATCGGGATGGCGAACAGCGAGGCTGCGCGGTCTACCGATACACGTCGATGACCACACGGCTCGACCGCGCGAACATGAACACAGAGCGGCACGTCGAGGGACCGGGCGTCAGAGCGGACTCGCCCCTTTCGGAACATGGCCGCCATGCCCTTCGAGGACGCAAATGTCGCTACGGGGACCACCCTCGGTACGCGATCGGCCCAACCCAATGCGATTTCCCCCACCTCCGGATAGATGCCATCTCCAGATTGACCAAAAAAGGCAGTCGATCGGCTCGTTCCATCGACAGCCCGCTGCCTGCCCTCGTCCAGCGACCCGGGAAGGCAAATCGGGAAATCTCATACGCACGCTCCTGAAAAGGTAGCAACGAGCGAAATCAGGTTTCAGAAGCGGTAAAGGACTCCCCGCGTGAATCGATGCATTCCAGTCACTTCATCTCACCTTTCGGACGCCATCTTCTCGACTCTCGAAACCGAGAGGAATCCAGCCAGAAGCAGCGGGAGGAATGGCGTCGGATCGACTCCCACGCCATGGACCTGCAGTCTCCGCCCATCAGGTCGATAGGTGGTGTGACTGAAAACCTCCGGATCGACACGGGGCTGGAATAGAAGTGGAAACTTCGCAGACGGAAGCTTCTCGCCATTTCTCGGTGATCTAGGAACCCACGCTGCCCGTACGCCTATCGTTGCGACGCTCGGATCGATCGGCGCGCCGACGGTGCCGCAGGGAAGGGAACGGCTCGCCGCAGAAGCCGCTCTGCAGTACGCCGAGATCGCCAGGCGCATCACAGAATCCGGGTTGACGCTGCCCAAGTCCGCGCCAGTGTGGGCAGGGCTCATTCTGCCCGATCACCGCACTCGGCGCCCGGAAGCCGGGACCGTCGGGGCCGCCCTAGTGCTGCCGGACGCACCCTACGGGTCCCCAAGGAGAGGGAAGTTGAGAATCCTGCGAAAGATACGAGCACCACTGGCGGCGGTGGCTGTAGGAACGCTGCTGGCCGGAATCCCCCATGGCTCAGCTCGGGCACAGCCAGGCCTCGCCGACGCGCCGACGCCCCTCGCCGTCGGCGCTCCCTCCACGGACCGCGTGCCGGCCGCAGATCGTGCCGTGGTCCTCGGCCGGGACTGGGACAAGTCCACGGACATAGCCTGGACCACCACGGGTGACGCCCAGGGATTCCACCTGCTGACGGCGGCAGAACAGAGCGGCTACGCCTGGAAGACGCTTGCGTCCTTCGCAGAACCCGGTTTCGACGTCGACCAGTGGATCGGCAACGTCTGCGTCACCGGTTCGGGCAAACGCGCAGCCGTCGTCTACGCCCCACGCACCTTCACCAACGACCCCCGTCTGATGGCCCGCGGCGGCTTCGCGGCCATCGTGGATCTCACCAGCGGCTCTGTCACCAAACTGAAGCTCAACGCCTCGCTGTCGTACTACAACCCGGGCTGCGGGACTGGCGAGGAAGTGGTCCTCACACAGTCTCCCGGCGAGGACAAGAGGCAGACCCGGCTCTTCCGGGTCGATGCCGCCACGGGCAAAGTCAGCGATCCTGTCGTCGTCGACGGTCAGATCACCTCGTCTGTGCCCGCCGACGACGGCAGGGTCGCCGCCGCCTCCGGACGCACCCTCGTCGAGATCGACAACAGGGGTGTCAAGAAGCGGCTCGCGACGACCAGTACCGTCCCGTACCGCATCAGCAAGGACGAGGACGGTGGCTACGTCTTCCTGGAGCGTGTCCAGCGCGCCAGCCTGCGGAACGAGGAGACCACGCTCGTCCGTCGGTGGGCCGGCACGAAGGTCACGCAACTCGGCCATGGCCCCCTCGCGGACACCGGCCTCACTCGGATCGGCGGACAGGTCTACCTAACCGGTGACGTCACCGCCGAGGCCGGTATCAGCCTGCCGCGGACGGTCACGCGACTGGAGGGCGTCGACAAGGACGCCACGCTGTCCACCAAGGGCGGCGCGATCGTCCAGCACACGGTCTGGGCCGACGGCAAGGGTTCTCCGAAGTACCTCCAGCCGAAGGAGGTCACCGACGCACGCCCGGTGGAAATCGAGACCACGGTGCGCGATACCGGCAAGAAGATCAGCTTCACCGTCAGGCCGATCGCGGCCACCTCCGCCGGGTGGGAGTCCTCCCGCGCACCGTCGCCGCTACTCGGAACCCGAAAGGACGCGGGGCCCGAGACCGACCACGCTGGCCCGAGCACGCAGAGCGCCGATCCACGTCCCCTTGACGCCACGACGGCCTCGGCCGCCATATCCGGGTCCCGGAGCGAGATCGTCGAATCGGAACGCATCTGTTCCGTGCCCCGCAACGATCCGCGCAACCAGGCCATGCAACCCAAGCCCCGTCAGGTGGAGTGGGCCGTCGACAAGGCCATCACCGGCAAGCTCGACATCGGCGCCTCGCGCCCAGCGAACTGGAAGAACCTCGGCATGCCGGCGTACTCGCCGCAGGGCCTCTTCCCGAACCCCGAGCTCGAAGGTGATGGCCGCGTCCCGGCCCAGGTGCTCCTCGGCATCACCGCGCAGGAGTCGAACATGTGGCAGGCCTCCCGCTCGGCAGTCCCCGGCGTGACGGGCAACCCTCTGATCGGGAACTACTACGGCGTCGACTACTACGACGGCATTCCGGACAATGACTGGAACGTCGACTGGTCTTCCGGAGACTGCGGCTACGGCGTCACCCAGGTCACCGACCACATGCGTCTCGCCGGCCGTGAGCACGGCAAGGGCGGGGCGGCCTGGGACTATCAGATACAGCGCGCCGTCGCCCTCGACTACGCGGCGAACGTCGCCGCCGGCCTCCGCATCCTGGTCGACAAGTGGAACCAGACCAAGCGCGCCGGCCTCGTCGTCCACGACGGCAATCCCGCGAAGCTGGAAAACTGGTTCTTCGCCCTCTGGGCCTACAACTCCGGCTTCTACCCGAACGTGAACGCCAACGAACCCTGGGGCGTGGGCTGGTCCAACAACCCTGCCAACCCCGAGTGGGACGCCGGCCGCCTGCCCTTCATGGAGGACCGGCTCGGCAACGAGGACGCCTCCGCCGCCGCGCGCCCACAGCACTGGCCGTACCCCGAGAAGGTCCTCGGCTTCGCCGCGCACCCGCCGTCCTTCGTGGAGTCCCCGGGCGTCATGGTGGCCGCGTTCCGTGCCGCCTGGTGGAACGGTACTTCCGAGGACGCCACGGTCAAAGGATCGGCCAAGTGGAACCGGGCCCAGGTGAAGCCCCCGGAGGACCTCTTCTGCGGTGTCTACAACTGGTGCGAGCCGTCCAAGATCTCCGATGGCGCCACCAATGATCCGGGCTCGGGGCCTTGCACCCGTGCCGACTACAAGTGCTGGTTCCACCTGCCCGTCCAATGGAAGAGCGACTGCTCCTACTCCTGCGGCAACGAGCTCTTCCGCTTCACCTCGCCGAACTACGACACAGAGCAGGCCGACGGCACCGCCTATACGCCCAACTGCACCCGGACCGGCTTGCCTTCCCATGCCCTCGTCGTCGACGACGTTCCCGGTGGTACCTTGCCCGTTCGACCGAACTGCGCCAACAACGACTGGACCAACGCCGGCACCTTCACCGCCGACTTCGCGGGCGAGTCCGGCGTCGCTCACGATGGCACCGCCTCCACGGTCTACCCGGGCAAGATCGACCTGCACCAGCTGGGGGCGGGCTTCGGCGGCCACTTCTACTTCGGCCACACTCGAGACGACGACGCCAAGGGCACCCGCCTCAACTTCACCGGCACCTGGACCCTGAACCAGCCCCGCACCGACTGGATGCGCGTCCTCGTGCATCTGCCCGACCACGGCGCGCACACCCAGCAGGCGCGCTACGACATCGACACCGGCAGCGGCTCGTTCTCCCGCCACCGGTACGTCAACCAGAAGCGCGGGACCAACGGCTGGATATCCCTCGGATCGTTCCGGATGAACGGCGTGCCCCGGGTGCGACTCACCACGGAGACCGAGGACGGCGCTGGGGACGACGACGTCGCCTTCGACGCCGTTGCCTTCCAGCCTCTGCCGGGCAAGCCCCAGCAGGTCGTCCAGATGGGCGACTCGTACTCCTCCGGCGAGGGAGCCGGCTCGTACGCCAAGGAATCCGACAACGACATCAACAACGCCTCACGCTGGAACGCCTGCCGCCGCAGCAACGACTCCTGGGTCCGCAAGACGACCCTGCCTGGTCGTTCCGCATCGATCGGCACCCTCGCTGATGGTTTCTCCACCGAGTTGGAGTTCCAGAACGTCTCCTGCTCCGGAGCGCGCTCCTGGCAGCTGATGACCGGGCACGCCGTCGACAAGAACGGCAACGAGGTCTGGGGAACCGACGGCAACTTCCATGAGAGGTTCCAGGTCGACTCAGGTGTGCTCAGCAGTGACACGGACCTCGTGACACTTACCATCGGCGGCAACGACGCAGGCTTCCCACTGGTCATGCAGGACTGCGCCACCATCGGTTGCCCGGCTGAGGAGGAGGTCCACCGGAACATCGACATGGCCATGTCTGGGGTCGAATCCGCCCTACGACTGATCGAGACCGCGACGGGCGGCCACGCGAAGATCGTTCTGCTCAGCTACCCGCAGATCTTCAACGAGAACTCGCTGACCTGCGTGAGCGGCGTCGGTGGCGCGGGCATGATCCGCATCAACGACAATGCCGTCTACATGGAGGGCAAGCAGCGAGCCGTCGTCGACAAGCTCAAGGCGGAGGGCCTGCCGGTCTTCTTAGAGTCCGCCGACGCGGACTTCCAGGGGCGCAGGGCCTGCGACGACCCGGAGGGCATCCACAAGACGGTGGTCGCGGGGCAGGGGCCTGGCGACTTCACGTGCAAACCCACCGATCCCAGCCCGTGGACCTGGTGCGTCAGCCGAGAGAGCTACCATCCCAACAGCACGGGCACTTCCGCCTACTCCGCGGCCTTCCGCCGCGCGGTGAGCAATCTCCCTTAGGAGCGACAGGATCCCCGTGAAAGCAGAGCGAAAAGGAAGGACCGAGCTCTGGGCAAAGGCCCTGGGCGCGGTCCTGCTCGCTTCGGTCGTGGCACTCGTCGCTGCGTTCGCCGTCAGCGGGCGCAGCGAAGCCGACCGCGAGCACGATGCCTTCGAGGCAACGCAGAGGGACGCCCGGCGCTTCGCCGTCGACCTCCTTACCGGCAAGGGCCGCACGCCGACCGACCAGGACATACGGGACGCCCTTGACGAGGCACCCGGCTTCGG
Organism: Streptomyces sp. NPDC007863; assembly: GCF_040633895.1. Classification (NCBI taxonomy): domain Bacteria; kingdom Bacillati; phylum Actinomycetota; class Actinomycetes; order Kitasatosporales; family Streptomycetaceae; genus Streptomyces; species Streptomyces sp. NPDC007863. The sequence goes on along the minus strand of NZ_JBEYEI010000017.1, from coordinate 6,126 downwards.
AGTCCTTGTGGAGACACGTTCCACACCAGAAGGCACCCGGCTCCTGGTCCAGTTCTCACGCTCATACGAACGGACCCTGGTCCTCTTCGGCCCGGCCGACACCATGGCCACCCGCTGCTTCACCATCGACCTGCCATCCACCAGTCCGTCGGGGCCCCGGATCAAGGCCCACGGGCCGAAGGAACCTTGCGGGACCGTGGCCGGCTCCACCTCGAACTGACGAGACCGGCTGCTGAGGCTGATCACGCTCTGCGGGCAACCGAGCTGCCCGCAGGGCGGTTCTGTCCTTGGGCACCTGGAACGGCGACCTGACGACTGTCGCGCAGCCCAGCATGCCACCGACCAAACGGACTCCTCTGGTGTGCTACCTGCCAGAATCCGGGCACACGGCCGCCGTCTTCGCCTTCCTGGCCGATACGCCCATAACCGCCAACCCGCACTGATTTCTGCCGACTCCTTCCTTGAAAGCGGGATCCCGAGTTCCGCCACATCCGCCTCGCCTCCAGCGCGCCGAATCGGCCGTCCTGTCGATGGAATCAAGTCATGCGGGAACAATGACTATGAGATCGCAGTACTGTTCCAAGAGCTGACCGGATTTCGCCATACCCATCAGCACCAGAAACCAAAGCAAGATGAATCGAGGTTCCCGTTGCCCAGACGGAGAATATTAGGCGCGGCCTCTACGGCGGCCGCGGCGTTGGCTGCAGTGATCATCCCTGCCTCGCCGGCCAACGCATACACCACCTACACGGATGATCAGTGCAGCTCGACCACGCGCTGCCTGGCGATCTTCTTCAACAGCCTGCAGAACATCGGGGTCTTCAGGAGTCCCTGCTTCATCACGAACAAGACCGAGGACTCGCACCTCGGTTATGACTACCTGACCTCCTCGGGCATGCAGCAGGTCCGCTATCAATTCAACTACGGATACGGCTTCGGGTTCGACGAGCCACTGCCGAACAGCAGCAAGTGCGAGGGGGCGGACCCCGGGTCCGGCTGGAGCGTGAAGAACAACGCCGCGGGCGCCTCGAACGGAGACACCCGGTCCCACCGCATCTTCTACTACAGCAACCAGCAGGGGACCTATCAGACCATCGAGGTCGGCAACAACGAGAACCTGATCTCCGCCTTGAAGAACGAGAACGCAAGCAGTGCGAGGCTGTGATGACCATAAGACGTCCCTGGATCGTTTCGCTCTCAGCCGCATCCCTTGCAGCGTTCCTGGCAGGCTGCGGCCAGCAGGCGACCGACACTCCGCCGGCCCAGAAGACACCCGCACCCGCGGCTGATCCTGCTCAGCCTGGGCCGAAGGTCTTCCGCGAGAACTGGCCGGACAAGGTCCCCACGCGCGGCCTCGCCAAGGGCCTGACATTGCCCCTTGAGACGTACATGCCCTCCTACGCCGACGAGATCACCGTTCAGCAGGCGAGGGACACCGCCGAGATCGCATGCATGCGACGCTACGGGTTCGACAACTGGCGCACCGAGGACCTCGGCACCGCGCCGCCGCTCGCCGCCAACGCCTCCAACATGCCCCGCAGGTACGGTCTGACCGACCTCGCCGAGGCCAAGGAGTACGGATACCGGCCCCCGCACCCCGGCCGGGAGAGCACCCCGCCGCCGGAGCTCTACGCCCCTGACGCCGTCACGGTTCTCCAGGCCCGCCAAGGAGGCAGCACGATCACCTCCTTCAAGGGCAAGGCGCTTCCCGAAGGGGGATGCATCGGCGAGGTGGACCGCAAGGTCGGCACTCTCGACGCAGACCTGGTCGAGCGCCTCAGCGCAGAGAGCTTCGAGCGCTCCCAGGAGACCACCGCCGTGAAAGCAGCCATGGGCCAGTGGTCCCTGTGCATGAAGGACCGCGGCTATCAGCTCAACAACGTCTGGGACACGGACAAGCTGCACTCGCCCGCCGCCGGCACCGCCAGTTCCGAGGAGATCGAGCTCGCGACGGCCGACGTCGAATGCAAGACCACGACGAACCTCATCAAGATCTGGTTCGACGAAGAGGCCGCCATCCAGAAGCAGCTCATTAAGGAAAACCAGTCGAACCTCGACAAAGCCCGTTCCCGAAAAAACAGCGCCCTCTCCAGCGCGTCGGCAATCAACACCGCCGCTCGCTGACCCTCGAGCCGTTGCCCCTTTTTCAAGGATCTTCTTCTTGAGCTACGGCCATCGATGTCACCATACTTGCACGCACCCCGGTGACATTGCCCTCAATCGCAATCCTCATTCTAGAAAGGACTGGGATGCGTCGTTCTATCGCGTCACTTGCCGTTCTCGCCACGGCCATGGCAGGGCTCATAGGGTTAGCCCCGAGCGCATCAGCAGGAGACTACGGGTGTGCTGGATCCCTGGTCTACTCGAAGGACTTGCTGGGCGAAGGAGGAGTCTGGTCAACCGCCAGGCTCTATTACTCCCCGGCCGATGGCGGAACGAACTGCATGGTCTTGGTTGCCAAGAAATATGCGGGGACCAAGCATTACATGTCCGTAAGCATGAGTGTCGACGGGCGTAGCGGGTACCAGAAGAACGAAGGCCAGTTCGCCTGGTACGCCGGTCCGGTAGTGCAGAAGAACACAAATGGACACTGCATCTCCGGCACCTTGTGGGAGAACGCTCCCGGCGATAACGCTCCTCAGGCCGGTGCGGGAATCTACAGCGTAGCTTGCGGCTGAACTGCACGGTGACACGCCCTGCCGGTAGACGACTAACATGATTGAACCCCGGCACCCTGGCAGGATATTTCAGCGTCATTCCCGGTTTTCAAATTCCTCAACTGAGCCTTTTTCATCCTGTACGGGAGGGTGAAATGAGCTGGTCAGCGGGGGTGGTGACGAGGCAGGGCCCCTCGTCGTTGGTGTGGTGATCTCACTCATCACACCGGCGACCGAAGGGGCCCTGGTGGTTCCGTATCCTGCCACGCTCGACGTCCCTACGAGCTGGTCGAGCATGTCGCCTGGCTGCTGCACGAGCACCGCCTGGCCCGCAACACACGCTGGCGCAAGCTCGGCTGCTTCAAGCAGGCACTGCTGACCTCGTCCATCTCCGTAAGAACGAGACGTTCTCGCAGCTCGGCGCCGGTTTCGGAATATCTCAGGCCACCGCCTGGCGCTACGCTGACGAGACCCTGGACGTCCTGGCCGGCTGAGCGCCCGGCCTCTGTGAAGGCGACCACGTCATCGTCGACGGAACCCTGATCCCCATCGACCTGATCGGTGCGGACGAGCCGTACCACTCGATGAAGCACCGCAAGCACGGCATGAACGTGCAGGTCATCGCCCGCCCCGACGGCACACCCCTGTGGTTCTCCCGCGCGACACCCGGCCGCACCCACGACCTGACCGCGGCCCGCGCCCACGGCATCGTCCAGGCATGCCTGACCCGGCAGATCCTCGTCCTGGCCGACCGCGCCTACCAGGGCGCCGGCGCCACCTTCCGCACCCCGTAGCACCACCGCGAACACCCCACACCCACTACCAACAGTTCAATCGCGACCACGCCCGCCTCAGAGCACCCGGCGAGCGCGTCTTCGCGCAGCTGAAATCCTGGCGACTTCTCCGCCGGGTCCAGATGCTCCACCCGCCGCATCGGCACCCTCGTCCAGGCCGTTCACGCGCTGCTGACATGCAGCTATTCAGGATGAAGCGGGTTTACTCTGCGAAAGTGCGAGAGCGGGGCAAGCGAATGGTTGCTGGGCTTCACCTTGCGCGCAGAACCTGCGCCACAGTAGGTCCTGCTGCGTCGCCACCATGCCCGCCCGACAGCACTACTGCGGCGGCTGCAAGGTCATCGGAGAAACCTGCGAACCAGCTGTTGGGGTCAGCTTGTCCGTCGACCTCGGCTGAACCGGTCTTCGCCCCTTTGTCACCGCCGACTGAGGCCATCGCTTTCGCGCCCGTTCCGCTCGTCGCGGTGTCTCGCATCATGTCTCGCAGCTGTCGGGCCGCTGCCTTGTTCAAAGGACGGTCGGCGGTCGCAACGGCGCGGTCGTCGAGATCCGGGGAGATGAGATACGGCTGCTTGAACGCGCCGGCCTTGGCGGTGGCGGTGATCGAGGCCACAGTAAGCGGGTTCATCTGAACCGTACCTTGGCCGATGTACTGCGCGGCCGCCTCGCCACCGGTCTCCGACGGGATCCTCCCATCAAAGGATGGGATACCGGTCTTCCATTCCATGTCTATGCCGAAGACCTCACGGGCTTCCTTGCCGAGGGCCGCATCGTCATGGACATCGTCGATCTTCTTGATGAAGGCGGTGTTGCAAGAGCGGGCGAAGCTCGTCTTGAATGGAACGGTGCCGAGTTCGAAACCGTCAAGATTCTGGAAGGTACGCCCGTAGTACATGGCGTTCTTCGGGCACTCGGCCGGGCCGTCTGCCGTGACCAGGCCCTTCTCCAGGAGGAGCGCGGCGGTCACGATCTTGAGGGTGGAGCCGGGGGCGAGGCGGCCGAGGAAGGCGGTGTTGTTACCGCTGGAGGGGCTGTTGGCGACTGCCCGTATCGCCCCCGTCGAAGGCTGTATCGCGACGACCGAGGCGTTCCCGTACCGCTTGACCGCCTGCTCCGCCGCCGCCTGTGCAGCCGGATCGATGGTCGTCTTCAGACGTCCCTTCACACCCTCGCTGAGTATCAGCAGCGTAGTGTCCGGCACCTCCTGCGATCCGGAGTCGATCCAGGTCTCGATCCCGGGTTCTCCTCCGACTCGCGTGCCGTACCGCTGGCGCAACTCATCCAGGATCGGACCGAGCGAGGGGTACTTCTCCCTCGTCAACTCGACACCGTCACGGCCCACGACAACAAGCGTGGCTGCCTTCGCATTGCCGGTCCGCAGGGTCGCCCCCTTACTCAGCCTCGGGTGTACAACGGTCGGCTTCCAATCCACCAGCGGTCGCCCCGTGGTCAACCCGCGCACCACGGTCAGCTTCGAGGCATACGACCATGCCTTGGTGTGCCCCTCGTACGAGACGGTGGCGCGGACCGTGAACGGCACCGCGGTCCCTTCCGGTCTCCCCGGCACGATCTCGGCCTTCGCGATCATGGCGGCCTCACGGTAGGCGAGCAGTGCGGGGCCTGCTTCCACCGGGTTGTTGGTCAACTGCGCGGCCCGTTCTGCTTCGCCGCTCGCCCATGCCGCCAGGAACTCCTTCGCCGTTCCGGTCACCTCCTCGGAGGTAACTGGTCCCGTCTGCCGTTGCTCGACCGCATTCTTCGACGGAGAACCCCCGGTGACCCCGTTCCAAAGGTTGTACCCGCCGTACCCCACACCGCTCGCCACGACGAGGAACGCCCCGCCGACAATCGCCAGTTTGGCTCCACTACGCATCTCCACGCGCCTCTCTGCCCGTCCAACTTCGTGAGCGTAGCCAGGCTTTGTCCTCCACAGCGCCTTCGCAAGATCGCGGACCCGGAACGGATGCGAATCGGCTGGAACTGATCGGCGCAGCCTCCGAGACGACGGACGTATCACGCACTCCAGCTTCGTGACGAAGCGACGCGACACCTCTCATAGCTCTACAGAACCCTGAACAGGCGACAGATCCTGGCCAATCGATGCGCCCGGAACCCCTGATGGCCTTGCCATCCTACTTACACCCGAAATTTCGTGAGAAACACACGCGATGAACTGGAAGCTCAAGCTGAGCATCCTCACGAACGCCAGGGCGACTGCCAGGCGACTTCCCAGCATGGGCAAGCATCCGGACATCGCTGTGGTGGCACTCGCAGAGGAGCGGGACCTGCTCCACATAGGCCCGTTGCTGCCGATGCGGAAGAGATCGTAGCGAGGATCGCCGTCGAGCGCGGCATCACCCTGCCCGTTCTCTCAATCGCCAAGGCAGGGACCGGGCCGCCCGCCCTTGGCGCCCCGCCCCGTGGCACCCAACCCGTACGAGACCCGCCCTCCTTGCTGCAACCCTTGCTTTGCCGGGACACCTGAGCCGGCCGGGGCTCGGCCCCTCGTCGCAGTTTCGGAAACGGCCTCGGCGGTCAGCTGGCTTCGGCCTCCCCTGCCGAGTCTGCGGGCGAGTTCCGGGGGTCTGTCAATCGAACGGTGTAACCGTGGTGTTCGGGGCTACTGTCGGGCTGCGGTGAGTCGGCCGTCGAAGGTGATATCGAAGGCGTTCAGG